>JBCCRB010000024.1:0-13927 GCA_039208465.1 Pseudomonadota bacterium | reverse complement strand
GTCGCCCTTGTGGGCTTTGTGTCTGGCTGCACCGGTTACCAGCCGGCGCCACCGGCGTTTCACGAAATTATCAACCAGCCCTATGTGCTTGATGCTGGCGATAGTGTTCGTGTGACCGTGTTTGCGCAGGAAGATCTGACCAATGTTTATGCGGTCGATCAGTCTGGCTACATCTCCTTCCCACTCGTCGGGCAGGTCGCAGCGCGCGGCCGGACCGTTCAGCAGATGGAATCGGCTCTTGCCGGTCGGTTGCGTGAAGGGTTTCTGCGCGATCCTGATGTGGCCGTTGAAGTGGCAACTTACCGCGCGATCTTCGTGATGGGTGAAGTTGGGGCAGCCGGCCAATATGCCTATTCACCAGGCATGACGGTGCAAACGGCAATTGCTTCTGCCGGCGGCTTTAATGTGCGCGCCAACCAAGGCAATGCCGATATCACACGCCAGATCAATGGTCAGATCATCACGGGGCGTGTCGATATTTCGGCGCCCATTATGCCAGGCGATACGATCTACGTGCGCGAGCGCCTTTTCTAACAGCACCATGGCGGGGAACATCACATTGCGGATCGTCCACATCATGCGGGCGCCGATGGGTGGTGTTTTTCGGCATGTAAGGGATTTGGCGCTTCAACACACGCAGGCCGGCCATCAAGTCGGCATTATCTGCGATGTGGCGGGCACGGACGGGTATCAGGAAGCCGGCCTTGAGCAGCTCGATGTGCATTTGGCGCTTGGCGTGCACCGTGTTGCCATGCCCCGCGCCGTTGGTGCCGCAGATGTCCTTTCAGCGCGCAAGGTTCTAACCGTCCTCAAAAGCATGAATGCTGATGTGGTGCATGGGCACGGCGCAAAAGGCGGCGTTTATGCCCGCGCGGTGGGCCGCATGGCCGGTGGCGGCCGTAACGTTGCGCGCATTTATTCACCGCATGGCGGCAGCTTGCATTTCGATCCGGCATCAAAAGCGGGCAAAATCTATTTTGCCGTCGAGCGCATGTTGGAACGTCAGACCGATGCGATCATGTATGTGGCCGAATTTGAACGCGATGCTTATCGCCGCAAGGTCGGTGAACCGCGCTGTGCCACGCACATCGTTTACAATGGCCTGGCCAAAAACGAGTTCGCGCCGGTCAAGCCGGTCAAAGGCGCGGCAGATTTTCTTTTCATCGGCGAAATGCGTGATCTGAAGGGCTATGATCTGGTCATCCACGCCAGCAAAGCGCTGATCGACAAGGGTTATGCGTCCTTGAAGGTCCTGATGGTGGGCAGTGGCCCCGAAGAGAAGCAAGCCGACCGTCTGATCGCCGATCACGGATTGGCATCGATCATCGAGCGCCGCGCGCCGATGCCCGCGCGCGATGCCTTTGCTCTGGCGCGGTGCGTTGTCATGCCATCGCGCGCTGAAGCGATGCCGTATATTGTCCTGGAAGCGCTGGGGGCGACCATGCCAATCATCGCCTCTTCGGTTGGCGGGATCCCGGAAATCTTTGCCGGCACGGATGTCGCGCTGATTGAACCGGACACCGATCCGCTGGAAGAGACCATGCGATCCTTCCTCGATGATCCCGCTAGATTGGCCGCACAGATGCCCTCACCCGCCCTGCTCAAAAGCCGGTTTTCTGCCGAAGTTATGGGCGAATCGGTGATGAACGCCTACCGATCGGCCCTTTCTGCCTAATTGGCATCGCTGCGAAAACGTTTCTTAATCAAGCTCGACTAGGCTCACGCGGCAGGAGCCAAGGGTCACGATGAACGAAATCGATCCAACACTCAAATTCAGTGCGTCCAAAGTGCGCGCCTATGACGATGGTGAAGAGCTGGTCGTGTCGAAAACCGCGCTCAGCGATCTGGCTGAGCGTATTGCGCGCGAATATGTGCATGACACGGTCTCACCGGCCATGGTCTCGGGCCTGTTGCGCCTTGGCGAATTTTTGGCTGTGGCCCTGCTTGGCGTCGGCATCATGTTTGCCTATGTGTGGACCGGCCCTGATATTTTGCTGCCCTATTTGGCAGCCGCTTTGTTCGGCGCTGTTCTCTATGTCATCTTCGCTGAAATTCTCGATGCTTTCACGATTCGGGCGATCCGAAGCACGATGCAAACCTTGCCGCGGGTGGGTTTTGCGCTGCTGGGTGTTTTCTCGGTGCTCGCCCTGACGGCGTTCTTCATGAAAATGTCGGAGGATTACAGCCGCGTTTGGTTCGGCTCCTGGTTCCTCGGGTCGCTGGGACTTTTGGCAACGATCCGGGCGATCATGAACTTGCAGGTGCGCAAATGGGCGCGCAATGGCACGATTGAACGGCGGGCCGTGATTGTCGGTGGCGGCGAAGCGGCCGAAAAACTGGTGCGCGCGCTGGAACGGCAGCCGGACAATGACATCCGAATTTGCGGCGTCTTTGATGACCGCAATGATGAGCGGTCGCCGCCCATCGTCGCCGGTTACCCGAAATTGGGCAATATCGAACAGCTGGTCGAATTCACGCGCCGGGCGCGGATTGGCATGCTGATCGTCTCTCTGCCCTTGAATGCGGAAGACCGTGTGTTGCGCATGTTGAAGAAACTTTGGGTGCTGCCGGTCGACATTCGCCTGTCTGCCCATGCGCACCGGTTGCGCTTTCGTCCACGCACCTACTCCTATGTCGGCAGTGTGCCGATGTTCGACATTTTCGACCGGCCGATTCGCGACTGGGACTCCGTTGCCAAGCGGATTTTCGACGTTTTCTTCTCACTGTTTTTTATCGTCTTGTTGTCCCCGGTCATGCTCTTGACGGCGATTGCGGTCAAAATCTCTTCCAAGGGGCCAATCCTGTTTGTTCAAAAGCGGCACGGCTTCAACAATGAGATCATCAATGTCTACAAATTCCGCTCCATGTATGTGGATCAGCAGGACCAAACGGCCAAAGATGCAGTGACGCGAAACGACCCGCGTGTGACCCCGGTCGGACGCTTTATCCGGAAGACATCGATCGACGAATTACCACAATTTTTCAATGCATTACGCGGCGATCTTTCACTGGTTGGACCGCGTCCGCATGCCATGTACGCGCAAACACGCAACAAATTGTATGGCGAAGTTGTCGATGGATATTTCGCACGCCATCGCGTCAAACCAGGCATTACCGGCTGGGCGCAAATCAATGGATGGCGCGGTGAGATCGATGTCGATGAGAAGATCAAAAAGCGGACCGAGTTTGATCTCTATTATATCGAAAACTGGTCCTTGCTGTTTGATTTGAAGATCCTGTTCCTGACGCCGCTGCGGCTTTTGAACACGGAAAATGCCTATTGACGGCCGCAACGCTAACGCTTGATCCGATTGCGAAGAACCGGGCTATCGCCGCGGCTCTCTCCTCGCTGTCATTGTTCTTGGGTGCCTTCCTATCCGGCTTCGTCATCAACGAGCCGGCGCCTTACGAACTCTACATGGCCGCGCTTATTTTTGTCTGGGCGCTGTTCGGGTTGCGCATTCCGTCTGCAACGATGCCGCTGATCATTTTCCTGATGGTGTTTAATATTGGCGGCGTGATCTCGCTTGCCGTGTTGCCGGATATGACCAGTCAGCTCATCTACGTGCTGGTATCGTTCTTCCTGGCCTTTACGTCCATCTTCTTCGCGGCGGTCATTGCCGCCGACCATCGCCGGTTGACGGTGCTGATGAACGGCTATCTGGCGGCCGCTATTCTCACAGCACTGGCGGGTATCTTGGGGTATTTCGGCCTCATTCCCGGCGGTGACATCTTTACCCGCTTTGGTCGGGCCCGCGGCGTTTTTGAAGATCCGAACGTCTTTGCGCCGTTTTTGATCCTGCCGACGCTCTATTGCCTGCACGCACTTATGACCAAGGATTTGTCCGGTCTGGCGCCGCGCCTTGCCATGACGCTCATTTTAGCGATGGGGATCTTTTTGTCCTTTTCGCGCGCCGGTTGGGGGATGCTGGTCTTGTGCACAGTGATGCTCGCGGTGCTGACTGTCGCGGCCAGCAATTCCAACAGGTTGCGCCTGCGCGTGCTGATCATGAGCATGAGCGCTGTTGCGATTGCCCTGGTCGCTTTTCTGATCGCACTGCAGTTTGACGTTGTGCGCGACATGTTCACCGAACGCGCGCAACTGGTGCAGAGTTATGATGGCGCGCGTGAAGGCCGCTTTGCGCGTCATTGGATTGGCCTGAAACTGGCGCTGGAGCACCCGTTCGGCATCGGTCCGTTGGAATTCGGCAAGCGGTTTGGCGAAGACACGCACAATATCTGGCTCAAAGCCCTTTTCGATTATTCCTGGCTTGGCTTTGTGGCCTATGTCCTGCTGGTTTTCTGGACCATTGGTGCCGGGTTTAAGATCATGTTTCGTGATCGTCCCTGGCAAAGTGTCCTGATGTGCGCCTGGGTTGTGTTTGTTGGCCATACCATCATCGGCTATGTGATCGACACGGATCACTGGCGTCATTTCTTCCTCATCCTCGGGTTAATCTGGGGCTGCATCGCGCTCGAAGCGCGTTGGCAACGCGAGGCCATCGGGCGCTAATCGGCCTTGTCGGCGCCGTGCAACTCTGCCATCACGCCCCTACGAGGTGGCATGATGCGAACAATCAAAGATGTAGACAGTCTGCTGGCGCTTTACGATCAGGTCAGCGCACGATCGCTTGAGAAGGTGGCAACGCAACTCACACCGCTTTATGCGCAATTCATCGAAGCGTCCAAATTTGTCATCGTTTCGACAGTCGGACCGGAAGGCACCGATGCCAGCCCGCGTGGCGATGATGGCCCGGTTGTCGCCATCGCCGACAAGAAGACGCTTCTTTTGCCGGACTGGCAGGGCAATAACCGCCTTGATACGCTGCGCAACATCGTCCGCGACAGCCGCGTGAGCCTGATGTTCATGGTGCCCGGCTCCAACAATGTCGTGCGGATAAACGGGACGGCGGTCGTCAGTGATGAACCGACCTTGATCGACCGGTTTGCCAAGGGCGCAAAGACGCCTCGAACCGTGGTCGTGACGACAATCAACGAACTTTATTTCCAGTGCGCCAAGGCGCTGATGCGCTCTTCCCTTTGGGATGCACATGGCGAGCGCCCCGTCGTGCCGACAGCAGGCGCGTTTTTGCGCGAGGCCGTGGATGGTTTTGATGCTGAAACCTATGATGCGGATTATCCGGCCTATGCGGCCGAACGCATGTGGTGATGATCCGACAAGGGCGTTAGGCGCTCGCTCCAGGATTGGAATGATTTGGTCGGAGCGGCGGGATTCGAACCCACGACCCCTACACCCCCAGTGTAGTGCGCTACCGGGCTGCGCTACGCTCCGACCTTGATTAGGCCGTAACTGATCGGCATTTCTTGCGCAACCGGATTTTGATCCGTCCTTGAAAGGATATCGTCGTGGAAAATCTGTTCGACCCTGTTCCGGCGGAACTGCCAGAGGAGTTGATGACAGACTTGCTGGCTGTTGGCGGCACGCGCATTGAGCGGATTGTCTCACGCGGACACGCTTCGCCGCCCGGCTATTGGTACGATCAGGACGAGGCCGAATGGGTGGTCGTGTTGAAAGGGGCCGCTCGACTGGAGATTGAAGCTGAAGGCGAAAAGCATATGCAGCCCGGTGACCATGTCTTTCTGCCCGCCCATTGCCGACACCGCGTGAATTGGACGGATCCTGACCAGGACACGGTTTGGCTCGCCGTCTTTATCAAGCCGACACAAGACGCTTAGGTGAGCGCTGCCTCAAGTCTTAGGCGCCTGCCGGCAAGAGACGTTGCTGTTCAGAATCGCACACACCGAGACCGGCAGCGTCCGATTGCATTCGTATTACTGATTCCGATCACGCTAATGTAAATAATTTCAACTCATTATTACAAGTCGAAAACGAATTTGTTTTGATGTGTTTCATTTTTTGAATAATCCATGTAAATCACTCAACTTATTATACTTGCCAATTTTTCTCGATCGACCTAGAGCGTCGGCATGATCCGCGTTTTCATTTTCGGCGTCGCCGCCGTTGCGGCGTCAACCACAAGCGCTGTCGCGCAGTTCGAGTTCTCCCTTTATGGTGGCGTTCAATCGGCACCTGACAGCGCCGTGTCGGTAACCGGAGCGGTGCCGGAAAATTTCATTGCCGGATGGGATGGAAAATCATTTGAATCAGCGCCCTATTACGGTGTGCGCGGGACCTATTGGTTCGATGCGGCGCCGCAATGGGGCGTTTCGATCGATTTCACCCACGCCAAAGTGTATGCGGACGGCGAAACCTTCGCAGAAGACATACCGGACTGGTCCGATCTGGAATTTTCAGACGGGCTGAACGTTCTGACGCTCAATGCGATGCGGCGCTTTGAAGAATGGAACCGGCTAACGCCCTATGTTGGCGTCGGCGCCGGCGTGTCTTTACCGCATGTCGACATCACAAGGCCCGAGGGCAGAACGTTCGGCTTGCAGTTCGGCGGGCCGGCCTTCGAGGCGCTTGCCGGCGTTTCTTTGCCCCTTACCGACCATATTGCGGTGTTTGGCGAATATCAGTTCAATTACACGATCAACACGATCACGCTCGACAATGGCGACCGTTTGAGCACCGACATTGTGTTGAACGCAGTTGCAGCCGGTGTTTCTTTACGTTTTTGAGATGCCGGGCATCAAACCCTAGCGGGTCTGGTCGAGCAGGCGTTTGCATTCCAGAAGATCAAACAGCGCTTCCTGCAACAGCACACGGTTTTCGCCGGAAAGCTCCGGTGTCGACGGCGGCACATTTTGCGCCGGATCATTTGCGCCGCCTGCGCGTCCAAGATTGAACATGGCCCTGTTTTTCGGGCGTGGTTGTCCGAGCAGAACGTCCGGCTCGGCCTGTTTGGTCTTTTTGGCCGGTGCAGCCTTGGCTGTTTCTTCCGGTTGCGGCGCTGGTGTTGCGGCCTTCTGCGCCATCTGCTCGAGCGCCTGGGCATCGCCGGCGCCGATGGCGACGACAAATTGAACGCCATTATCGCGAAGGATTTTTTGGACGCCCTTGATCGTATAGCCCTGGTCATAGAGCAGATGCCGGATGCCATTGAGCAGATCAACGTCGGTCGGTCGATAATACCGGCGTCCGCCACCGCGCTTTAGCGGCTTAATCTGAGAGAACCGTGTTTCCCAGAAACGCAATACGTGCTGGGGCAGATCCAGTTCTTCGGCAACTTCACTAATGGTTCGAAAGGCGTCCGGGCTTTTGTCCACTTAACTGCCTCGTCGGTTCAAGAATTGGTGCTTTTCTGGCGTAAATAGCCTTCGACAACACGCTGTTTAAGCACGTTGGAAGCCTTAAATGTGACCACACGGCGCGATGAAATTGGTACTTCTTCGCCGGTTTTCGGGTTACGACCAATCCGTTCGGTTTTGTCGCGGACCTGGAAGGTTGCAAAAGAGGAAAGCTTGACCGTCTCGCCGCGCGCAATCGCGTCGCAAATCTCGTCGATAATCATCTCAACAAGGGCTGCCGATTCGGTGCGCGAAAGCCCCACCTCGCGGTACACCGCTTCGGCCAAGTCCGAGCGCGTAACGGTTTTGTCCCCCATGGCCGATGATCCTGATCTTACCCTCGCACTTGAGGGTAGTCAGAAAAGCGTGGAAAATCAAGGAGACCAGTGGGTTAATGACACTTGGGTGACATTACCAGCGCAATAAGACCGCGCCCCAAGTAAAGCCGCCGCCCATCGCCTCCAAAAGCACCAGATCGCCACGCTTAATGCGCCCATCTTTGACCGCAACATCGAGCGCCAGCGGTACGGAGGCGGCCGATGTGTTGCCGTGCTGGTTTACGGTGATCACCACTTTTTCTTCGGCAATGCCGAGTTTTTTAGCCGATGCTTCAATAATGCGGCGGTTGGCCTGGTGCGGCACGAACCAATCAACCGCATCGGCTTCAATGCCGGCATGGGCAAAGGAATCTTCGATCACATCGGTGATCATGCCGACCGCGTGCTTGTAGACTTCGCGGCCCTCCATGCGCAAAAAGCCGGTAGATTGGGTGGTTGAGACGCCACCATCAACATACAGTTTTTCCTTGTGGCTCCCATCCGACCGGAGTTTGGCAGCCAAAATCCCACGGTCAGAGGTCAGCCCGTTTCCTTGGGATTCCTCAACGACAACCGCGCCGGCCCCGTCGCCGAACAGGACGGCTGTGCGCCGGTCGGTCCAGTCGATGATCCGGGAAAATGTCTCCGCGCCAATAACGAGGACGCGTTTGGCCATGCCGCCGCGGATATAAAGGTCTGCGGTGGTGATGGCGTAGATAAACCCCGTGCATACGGCCTGGCTGTCGAAGGCCGCGCCGTGATGCATGCCCAAGCGGTTTTGGATGTTGACGGCGGTGGCGGGGAATGTGTTGTCAGGCGTTGAGGTGGCAACGATGATCAAATCGATATCATCAGGCGTGTAACCGGCATCATCGAGAGCGGCCCGTGCGGCTGCCTCGCCGAGGGACGCCGATGTTTCATCGGCTTCAGCAATGTAGCGTTGTTGGATGCCGGTGCGCTGCTGGATCCAGGCATCGGAAGTTTCCAGCTTTGATTCCAATTGTGTGTTGGGCACACAGGTGCGTGGTAATGCGCTGCCAACTCCGGCGATAACTGACCTCAACATGGCTTACTTCTCCGGCGAAACGGTTTCGGGCGCCGCGGTGTCGGCTTTGGTTGCCGCACGGCCCTGACGCAAATGAAACACTTGGATATCATTACGAATATGTTGGATCAGGTCATTGCGGATCATGTCATGGCCAAGATCGACGGCCGAGGCAAAGCCCTCCGCATCGGCCCCGCCATGGCTTTTGACGACCAATCCGTTCAGACCAAGGAAAACTCCGCCATTGACCTTGCGCGGATCCATCTTGTCACGCAGGCGGGCGAATGCGCCCCGTGCCAACAGGTAACCGAGGCGCGCGACCAATGTGCGTGTCATGCCGGCGCGCAGATATTCGGCCAATTGACGCGCTGTGCCCTCGGCTGTCTTCAAGGCAATGTTGCCGGAAAATCCTTCCGTGACGACCACATCAACGGTGCCCTTGCCCAGATCGTCGCCCTCGACAAAGCCGTGATAGGTCAGGTTCGTCAGGTCCGCATCGCGCAGCAAGCGGCCCGCCTCCTTGACCTCTTCCTGGCCCTTGATCTCTTCAACGCCCACATTGAGCAACCCCACCGTGGGGCGATGATTTTCGATGATGGTGCGCGCCATCGCCGCGCCCATGACCGAATAATCGACCAATTGCTGCGCGTCAGCGCCGATATTGGCACCCACATCCAACACAACACTTTCACCGCGCAAAGTTGGCCAAAGCGCCGCAATGGCTGGCCTTTCAATGTCGGCAAGCGTGCGCAGGCAAAACCGAGCCATCGCCATCAAAGCCCCGGTGTTGCCGGCCGACACACATACATCCGCATCGCCGGATTTGACCGCTTCAATCGCCTTCCACATGGACGATTTCCAACGGCCACGCCGCAGCGCCTGGCTGGGCTTGTCGTCCATGGCCACGGCAACATCGCAATGGACAATTGTGCTCACGCCTTCCAGATCAGGAAAGCGTTTCAGTTCGGGCGCAATCAGCTCTTCCTTGCCAAACAGGATAAAGCGTTGTTCGGGATGGCGGCGCAGCGAAATAGCGCATCCAGCTAAAATCACAGCAGGTCCGTGATCACCGCCCATCGCGTCGATGGAAATCGTAACCAAAAGCACATCCCGACTTTGTTTCGACGCGTTTTTGTGCGCCGGTTCTTGTTGTTGAGGCGCGGTTTACCGCGCTTCCATGCGTGGCTGCAAGCACTGTGCGATGCCGAATTATGGCTATACGTCGTTGTTTGTGTGGTTTTTCAAGTGCGCCAAGACGGAAAACGGATTGGCTTTGCCCTCGGTTTCGTCCGCCACTGGCTTGGTATCCGTGCTCATCTCATCGGCGGCCGGTGACTTTGGATAGGGATCGATGGCAAGCGCCAGAAACTCTTGCACCGCGCCGCCGACATCCAGGTCTGGTGGGACAAAAGTCTCCGGCGCATCATCGCTTTGCGGATCGATGAGAATCTCATTTGACTCGCCCTGCTGGTGCCTTTTGGCAATGCGTGATGTTTCGGGCACGAAAAGCGCTTCAATCTCGGTCTCGATGACAACCTGGAACGGCTCCAGGGTGACGACGCAGGTCTGCGTTACCGATGCCTTTAGCGGGCCGCCAAGGCGTATGCCATCGCGCTGCCATTTGTTGATCTGAACCTCAGCGCGCAAATTTGCCACCGCAACAACGCCAAGCTCTTCGGCCAGTTTGGCGAGCGCGTCCACGTCAGGCTGCACAACCACCGTGCGCCCCTTTTGCGGCAAGGTGGCCACATTGACCAATTGGCTGACCGGCGAGCCTTGCCAGCGAACGCTTTCATCAACCATGCGCTATTCCCCTGCTTCGCCTGCTTGCGCACCGGTGACGCCTAACTGGTCGACCGTTTGAAATTGCAGCGCGCCGTTCAAAATGGTCTCATCGGTAACCTCGCGCAATTGATCAACACTGGCCAACGCATATTGCGCCAACAAAGCGCCCTCGATCGCGGGCTTTTGATCGTCGGAAACGGGTGAAATGTTGCGTGCGATTGCCTGTGAAAGCGCCGCTTCGTCGCGCGCATCAAGCGCTTCCCAATAAGGACCCATGCGGCCATAGAACATTCTTGCCAGCTTCTTCATGCGTTTTGGCACGCCGGCATCGCCAACGCCCAATTCACGCACGGAATGATCGATGTCCTTGAAGAACTCGTCCACGACATCCTGCTCAAGCGCTTTGACCAGCGGGTCGGCGTCGCGCGTGCGATAAAGAAAAAGAATCAGATGAAGGCTAACACTCTCATAGCGACCGATCGGTGTGTCCGGGATGCCCCAATGCGCGAACAGGACAGGCTGCCTGGCAGCCGTCACAATCGCCTCGAACGTCGCATCGACAATGCGTGCGTTCACATTTGCGTTCTTTGGTCGAAACAATGACAAAATCATGCGTCAATTCGCTCTTTATTGTTCGCGTTGGTATAACAGCCAACCTTGAAAGCAAATGCTGGCTGGGATAGCCAGACATATGCCGATTGGCATTGCATACGCCCGGAGACAAATTTGGCGGCTTACAACATGAAAACAAGGTCGTTTGGAAGATCAATTGCGCCCATGATGATTGGGCTTGGTGTCATTGTGAGCGGTTGCTCGGTCAATGAGACGCTGCGCACGTCGGAAACGTTCAAGCAAGGCTATGTCGTTGACGAGCAAACGCTTGCGTTGGTGCCGCCCGGCTCAAGCCGGGAACAGGTCCTGTTGTCGCTTGGTACGCCTACAACCACCAATGCGATCGAGGAAGAAGAAACCTTCTACTATATTTCGCAAACACGGGAGCGCCGCGCGCAGTTCCTTAAACCCCGCCTCGTCGATCAGCGGGTTCTGGCGGTTTACTTCGACCAGGAACAGCGGGTCAGCCGAATTGCCGATTACGGGCTGCAAGACGGCAAGGTGTTTGATTTCATCACGCGCACTACGCCGACGGGTGGCAAAGATCAGACCTTCCTGGCGCAAATTCTTGCCGGTGGCCTGCGTGGTTCGGCCTCAAATATTCTTGGCGGCGGATAAAAGACCCATCGGTCAGAAAAACGAGACCCGCGGAATTCGTCCGCGGGCCACGCCACCGGCCACAGGCGGGGGTTTGCGTTCGTGGCGGTGTATGGGCGGTGGGCCCGTTATGATCAGCGGTTGTCTTCGATCACCGCCTGTAATTGGGCCAGTGCCGCATCGGCATCGCCCATCTCGGCGTGCAAATCGCGCAACTCAAAGCGGATGATGTTGCGTGCCGCTGGATTATCCGGGAACTGATCAATCATGCCGGCCAGCAGTTCGGCAGCTTTTGCTTTTTCGCCACGTGCTTCGTGAATTTCCACAATGCCTTCAACGGCAAAGAAGACCGCGGCTTCCGGCCGATTGGCCAGGTCAACATATTGCTCGGCCAAATCGAGGTAGTCTTGCAGTTGGTCGACAAAGTCTTCCTCTTCAGCAAAGGCGGGTACGGCGGTGACGGTGGCCACGCAGACACCCATCGCGATTATCAGTTTTCTCATGTCAGGTCCTTTCAGTTTCATTGGGTGCGAGCACGGCCCGCAACGTTTGGGTGGCCCGGTGCAAATGGGCCTTTACGGTACCTTCGCGACAGCCAAGAATGTCAGCGGTCTCTCGGGTATCGAAACCTTCATAAAAACGCAGAAGCACAACTTCGCGCTGGCGGATCGGGAGGGCGCTTAACGCCCGCGCCATATCCTGCATCTCATCTGTGCGTGTTGGGTCCGCGCTATCATCGGCATGGTCGGCAAGCGCATCGTCAACATTGGCTGCGCCCCAAAAACGGCGGCGTTTGCGTGCATGGTCACGCGCCGTGTTCAGTACAACCTTGTAGAGCCAGGTTGTGAACCGGGCCTTCGGTGCGGCGCTCAGGCGGCCAGAGCCAATCTTCAAAAACACATCCTGCACAACATCGTCGGCTGCATCACGCGCCTGCAGCACACCCCAGGCCAGCCGGTAGACAAAATGGCGGTGCCGCTCGAACAGAACGGCGAGCGCTGCGCTGTCATGGGCGGCACGGCCAAAGAGTTGCCAATCTGCGTCGGTTGCTAGCATCGCGCCCTACCCGCTTGAGGCAACTGGCCTGGTTGGCATGCGAAAGCCACCGGGCAATTGCGGCGGGCGCGAAAGCGAGCCTGCGCCAAAGTCGATGGTTGCCGCAGGCGGGCTGACACCGGAAATCGAGGAGGAAATGGCAAGGCGCGATGATGGGATTGATCCTGATGCTTCGAAGCCCGCCATCATCACCGCGCCGAGACCGGCAACCAACACAGTCGAGGCCGCAATCGCAAAGACCGGTCGCCGGTATAGCGGCCGACGTTGGGTTGCGTGCCCCGGCAAGGCGCCGGTGTGATGCATCGCCCGATACGGAGCCTTTGTGTGGCCCAGCAGCGCCTCCAAGTCTTTTATGTCAGCGGTTTCCTTGGTCATGTGGTCAGCCGGTTTGGTTTTCCTGTTGTTATTCCGTTAATGGCGCCAGACCCGCGATCGGTTTACGCGGCGCCAATTTTTTTTAAGCTTAAAGCGTAGGCGAAGCGGCCAAACGAAAAAACCCGCGGATTGCTCCGCGGGTTTTGCGTCGTTTAAAGTTGGGCCGCCGATTAGTGGGCGAGCACCGCCAGAAGCAACAGGGCCACGATGTTAGTGATCTTAATCGCCGGGTTCACGGCCGGGCCTGCGGTGTCCTTGTAAGGATCGCCCACAGTGTCACCGGTCACTGAAGCTTTGTGTGCCTCAGAGCCTTTTTCGTGGCGTACGCCATCCTTGTCGACGAAACCGTCTTCAAAAGACTTCTTGGCGTTGTCCCAGGCACCGCCGCCCGATGTCATCGAGATGGCCACGAAGAGGCCGTTCACGATCACACCCAGCAACATCGCACCTACGGCAGCAAAGGCGGATGCCTTGGAACCGGAGATCAGCAGAACGCCGAAATAGACGACCAAAGGCGCCAAAACCGGCAGGAGTGACGGGATCACCATCTCTTTGATCGCGGCTTTGGTCAGCATGTCGACAGCACGCGCATAGTCCGGCTTGTCCTTGCCTTCCAGGATACCCGGTTTTTCGCGGAACTGCCGGCGCACTTCCTCCACCACCGTGCCGCCTGCGCGGCCAACGGCTGTCATGGCGATACCACCGAACAGATACGGGATCAGGCCGCCAAAGATCAGGCCCGCCACCACGTAAGGGTTGGACAGTGAGAAGGAGATCTCACCCAGATCAGCAAAATAGGGATAGGTCTCGGCATTGGCTGCGAAGAACTCAAGGTCATTTGAGTAAGCCGCAAACAGCACCAGAGCACCCAAACCGGCCGAACCGATCGCATAACCCTTGGTAACCGCTTTGGTCGTGTTGCCAACGG
>JBCCRB010000023.1:0-14412 GCA_039208465.1 Pseudomonadota bacterium | reverse complement strand
GTTGAATGGCCTGTATGCATTCGGTGGTATTTACGCCGTCGGCGTGCTCGGATGGTCGACCATCCAATTGGGCGTATTCGGGATATTAGCCAGCGTGACCGGAATTATCGGCTGCGTTCTTGGCGGCTGGCTCGACAATCGCATGGGCACGAAAAATGTCGTGACATTCGCAATCATTAGCCTGCTCATTGCCAGCGGCCTGGTAATTTCAACAAGCGCGACGGAAGCTTTCTTCATGCCTGTCGAACCTGGCTCAAACCTGCCCACCATCATCTTCTATTGCGCCGGTGCGCTGATCGGCGCGGCTGGCGGCGCATTACAAGCGGCATCCCGCCCCCTGTTGGTCGACCAAGCCGACCCCGAAAAAATCGGCGAGGCATTTGGGCTCTATGCGCTTTCCGGCAAGGCGACAGCGTTTCTTGCACCGCTCGGCATATTTATCTTTACCGAACTATCGGGAAGCCAGCGGATCGGCATCACGCCGATCTTTGTTCTTTTCCTGGTCGGCTTGATATTGCTGATCCCGGTGCGGTCCAAACGCTAAATCTCAATGACGGAAATGGCGCACGCCGGTGAACACCATCGCCAAGCCATGTTCATCGGCGGCATCGATGACTTCCTGGTCACGCATCGATCCACCCGGTTGAATGACTGCTGTGGCACCAGCATTGGCCGCCGCCAGCAACCCGTCTGAAAAGGGAAAAAAGGCGTCTGAGGCAACCACGGACCCTTTGGTCTTCGGGTCGGAAAGGCCCAATGCCTCAGCGGCATCCAATGCCTTGCGCGCCGCAATCCGGCTGGAATCAACACGGCTCATCTGGCCAGCGCCAATACCCACCGTCGCCCCATCCTTGACATAAACGATCGCGTTCGATTTGACATGCTTGGCAACCCGGAACGCAAAGCGAAGATCGGCCATCTCATTACCCGTAGGCGCCCGCTTCGTCACACATTGCAAATCAAGATCATCAACATTGATCGCGTCGGCATCCTGTTTCAGATAACCACCGGCAATCGGCCGGATAATCGTGCGCTTAGCCCGTGGATCAGCCAACGCGTCGGTTTCCAACAGGCGCAAATTCTTCTTTTTTGCGATGATGGCAGCAGCCTCCGCGCTGACACGCGGCGCAATGATTACTTCGGTGAAAATCTCCGTCGCCAATAGCGCCGTTTCCGCGTCCAGCTCCTGATTGACCGCGACAATCCCGCCAAAAGCCGACGTGCGGTCACAATCATAGGCGGCCCGATAAGCCTCAGCCAAACTGTCGCCGATCGCCACGCCGCACGGGTTGGCGTGCTTAATGATCGCCACGGCCGCCTGTTCGGCGCCAAATTCGCTGACAAGCTCGAACGCGGCATCCGTATCGTTCAGATTATTATAGGAGAGTGCCTTGCCTTGCAGGACACGCGCGGTTGCAACGCCAGAGCGTTTTTCACCCGTCAAATAAAGAGCGGCATGCTGATGCGGATTTTCGCCATAGCGCAACGTGGCTGATTTTCGTCCGCCAAGCGCGTCATTGGCACCAAAGCCATCCTGATCAAACTGATTGATCATCCAATTTGACACCATCGCATCATAGGACGCGGTGCGCTGAAATGCCTTGCTGGCAAGCTGCCCGCGCGTGGCCAATGACAGGCTGCCATCATTAGCCGCCAAGTCATCCACCACAGAAGCATAATCCGAAGGATCGGTAACGACCGCTACATAGGCATGATTTTTTGCCGAGGCCCGCACCATGGCTGGCCCCCCAATATCGATATTTTCAATCATCGTTACCGGATCAGCGTCCGACGCCAGCACCTGCTCGAAGGGGTAGAGATTGATCACGACAAGATCAAAACCCTCAATGCCATGAGTGGCCATAGCCGCTTGATGATCTTCATCATCACGGATTGCGAGCAGGCCGCCATGCACCTTGGGATGCAGTGTTTTAACCCGGCCATCCATGATCTCCGGAAAACCCGTGACCGAGCTGATATCGACAACGCTGATGCCGGCTTCTTCAATTGCCTTGCGCGTGCCACCTGTGGAAACCAGCTCAACCCCAAACGCACTCAGCCGCGTGGCCAGATCAATCAGACCTGACTTGTCGCTCACCGAAAGAAGCGCGCGTTTGATTTTCAGACGATCCGGGGCTGGGATGTTTTTGGCGGCAATAGACATGGCATTTCCGAATGGTGGACGTGCCCGCCCCTACCACTTCACCGATTAGGGAAACACTGCCCTCTGGCGACAAATCCACTTACCCACGACTATCCGGCTTCCTGCGCCCAGCGCCAGGCAGCTGTCGCCCCATCAACCCCGCTAAAGCCTAATCGGATGCATAAACTGGCCTGACGCCCCGCCGGATGCGCCATTTGCACAGACGGCACGACAGTCAACAACGCCCCCTCAGCACTGACACGCCAACGCCGGCCCAAGTGTGTTTCCAAACTGCAAAATGCATCACCATGATTCAACATTTTGATCGCGGCGGGCAAATGAAAATGGATGGCTATCGACCGGCCATTTGCACCCGAAACGATCCGGTCAAAACCGTCAAAAACCTTGCCGTCCTTCGACAGCCGAAAACCGCGGACCAACGACAGGCGCTCGCTGCCAACCTCCACGCTGTACGTCATCACATAACCGCTATCGCCATCGGCCATGTCGGGCCATGTTTGCAACCGCTCCAGCCAACCATCCGTCGCAGGAACATCGCTGTCTTCCAGAACCAACCGATTATGCGCCGCCGCCCCTTCAACGATGGCCGCGTATTTTTCCTGCTGTGCACTGGGTGTCCCAACATTGACACATAGCCGTTCGCCAGCATTCGAAAACTCAACCGCTGAAAGACTTTGATAGGCGTTTGCCGTGATTCTACTTTGCCGCACGCCGACATCGCCGATCACGGCCGAGCCAGCATTATGGAGTGTCACGAAACCAGCTTGCGGCGCGTGTGCGGTCGGTTTTGCCGCCGTCTCATCCGTTGAGAGCAGCGCTTTAACCAATAAAGCGGAGCCGCCGCGCGCGCCGCAAAAGGTCGCCAGTTCACCATCGCCATGGACGTAAGAGCGCAGTCGCGGCAGAGCGCGATCAAGCGTACGAATCACAGGCGCCGGCACCGGCTGGTTCAGCGCCTTGCAGGATTTGGCAAGCGACAAAAGGTCGGCAGCAATATCGGCCAGATCATCCGGGTTCCGTGAAACAAAACCCCCATCGGCCAGAACCGTTTCGTCGAGGCAGCTCCCCAGCCGTTCCATCGCCTTCTTGGAAACCGATTCGCTGACCGGCAGGCTGAGCGATGCCAGGCCCAGCGCCACATGGGCACGGGTACGCGCAATTGGTGAGGCAGCACGCGATGCTTCGCGTTGAAGGGCGCCGACATGCGTCGCGATCATCCGCATAAAGCTGCGATAAAAGGCATGATCAGCACCTGTCAGCAAAAACCGGCCGCCTTGAAGAAAAGCGATTAGCCGCATCGCGGTAATGCCGGTTTCCTGCCACGGCGCGCGTTGCTTGCGCGCGCAAATGGTTTGCCAATCCGAAACAAGTGTCTTGGCCTGCGCACTGGGCAATAAGCCGGACGCACCCGCCATATGCCGCAACCAACGAAAACCATGCAGTTCGGCCGCCCATTCCGGCGACGGTGCGTCGGCAGAAAAAGGCGTGCCATTGCCGACCTGCACAGTCTGGCCGGCGAATGTGAATTGTCCATTATAAAAGTCACGCGCCAGGTTGGCGTTGGCCGGCCGAAGATCCGGCGGCGTCACGACAAAACGTTCGGGGACCGATACACCGGGAAAGGATGGCAGCATGTCACGTGCGAATCGCATGCGGTAGACTAGCGTTTCCGGAACGAAGCGGCAAAAAATCCGTCCATGCCAGCAAGCGCGACATTTTCATGCGCCTGATGGGCTGGCGTTGTGCGCACCATCCCTGCAGCACCGACCATGGCATCGGTGATACCCAACCCATCTAAGCTGAGTTCCCCTGCCACAACCGGTTCAAGGGAAAAGCGGTCACCATGGGCCACAATAAAGTCTGCAGCGACCTGCTCACCCTCTTCCGGCATCAAGGAGCAATTGGAGAACACAAGCTGCCCGGATGGCGCAACAAAATCAGCTGCACGGGCGAGCATGCGCGCCTGAAGATCGGCCAGCTTTGCGATATCCGCGGCCGTCTTTGTCCAGGGCACATCCGGATGGCGGCGCACGGTGCCAGTCGAGGAACAGGGCGCGTCGAGCAGAACCGCATCGAATGCGACTTCGGGCTCAAACGTAAACAAATCGCCCACCACGACACGACAGCGCTCTGCAAAGCCGATCCGTTCCAGATTCTCCCGCAAACGCCGGGCGCGGCTGGCGGACTTCTCAAGCGCGGTGACCTGCGCACCCATGGCCAGCATTTGTGCCGTCTTGCCACCAGGCGCGGCGCACAAATCCAAAACACGTTTTCCGTTCAAATCGCCAAACAGTTTTGCCGGTAGGCTGGCCGCAAAATCCTGAACCCACCATTGGCCTTCTGGAAAACCCGGCAAAGCCGTCACATCAATCTTACCGGTCAGTCTGACCGTACGATCACCGATGCGAAGCCCCTCGGCGACATCCAGCAGATCGCCGGCAACAGGGTCTGATGGGTTTTTAAGCGTAATGTCCAGCGGCGCCGGATATCGGTGCAGACGCGCGATCTCATTGGCTTCGACATCGCCGTAAATGGCGCTAAGCTGCGCATGAAACCAGTCTGGCGCATTGTTAGGCTGGCTCTCGATCGCTGACAATAAATTGTCTTTTTCCTTCACCATACGCCGGGTCACGGCATTGACCAGCGCCGCGAACTTCCGGTTTCGCGGGTCGCGGTTGGCGCATTCTACCGCCAGATCGACCGCGCTATGCGCCGGAATATCGAGCAGCAAGATTTGCGCGCCGGCCACGTGTAAGATCGCCCGAAGCGAATGCGCGCCTGCCGGTAATGGGCGGGAGACAAAGCCATCGATCATCGCCTCCAGATCACCACGATAGCGCAAGGCCGCCATTAAGATCGCCCGTACGAGGGACCGATCGCGCGCTTCAAGCGCAAGATAAGTCGGATGGCCATGCTGATCATCGGTCAGCGCATCCATCGGCGTCCGCCGATCAACGATCGCGCTTAAAAGGCGCTGCGCACACTGCCGTGCTGACAGACCGGGCCGGTCTGCCTCCTGACGTTGCGCCCGCCCTTTTCCAGCTTTATTTTTAATCTTGGAAGGCCCTGCTTCACTCAAGACCAAGGGCCTTTTGACTTGTCGTCCTTAGCCTGATCGTCGCGGCCCCATTTGCGCCCTGTGCGCGGAACGCTGGACCCACGCCGCTCAGCTTTTGCCGCGGGTGCGGCGGTGGTTACCTGCTCTGCTGGCGCGCTTTGATCTAAGGCCGCCCATTCACTTTCAAGCGCCATCAGCGCATCGATCCGATTTTGCGTGTTCGGGTGGGTCGAGAACAAAGCGTCAGCGCGTTGGCCGTTTAGCGGATTGATAATAAACATATGCGCGCTGGCGGGGTTACGTTCTGCCGCCTCATTGACGTGCCGGCCCGAAGCGCTGGCAATCTTGGCAAGGGCACTCGCCAACCAGCGTGGCTGCCCGCAAATCTCGGCACCGCGGCGGTCCGCTGAATATTCACGCGTCCGGCTGATCGCCATTTGCACGATCATCGCCGCAAAGGGCGCAACAATCATCGCCACCAACACGCCGATAATACCCAGCGGGTTATTATTGCCACGTCCGGCAAAGAAAAACGCGAAGTTGCCAAGCATGGAGATCGCACCGGCAAAAGTCGCTGTGATCGTCATGATCAGCGTGTCACGGTTTTGAATATGCGCCAACTCGTGTGCCATCACGCCGGCAACCTCATCGGGGGTCAAGCGCGCGAGCAGACCGGTGGTCGCAGCCACAGCCGCATTTTCCGGGTTTCGTCCGGTTGCAAACGCATTGGGTTGATCTTCTTTGATAAGATAAACCTTCGGCATCGGCAGGCCGGCATTGGCGGCCAGATCCTCCACCATATGATAATATTCGGGCGCACTTTGCGCGTCGACTTCAACGGCATTGTTCATCCGCAAGACCATCTTATCGGAATTCCAATAGGAAAAAGCGTTCATGGCGACCGCGATCGCCAGCGCGATCAACATGCCGCCTGTGCCACCCAGTAATAGGCCAACGCCCATGAACAGCGCGGTCATGAAAGCCAACAGCATTCCGGTCTTAACTACATTCATCTCTGTCTCCTGGCGGATCACAAATACCGCCACCACACACATTGAAAACCCTTTCAAGGCTGCGATATTAGGATGGAGACGAAAGGGTAGGTTTTCAATGTCGGATGACAAGCAACAGCGCGAAAACACGCAAAGCGAAGATACACGCAAGCTGGAAGATCTGCCGCCGGCGGCACAGCGCGCGTTGAAGGAAGCCCGCGAGCGACGTGAGAAAATCGATGCGGCAGCCGCCAAATTACACAAGGAAGTCGACTGCCTCGGTGGCAAGGATCCGGCCCGGTTTGGTGACTGGGAAGTTAAAGGCATTGCCGTAGACTTCTAGCATCCGGCTTATCTGTCCCATAGCAGCACAAGCGGTTGTCCCGCTTCGATACACCTTTGTTAAAACAGCTATGCCAAACCGGCCACGGCGCCCCAAAAGGCACGATATTTTTACCGTTCGTTAACCATAACAAATCGGAAAAATAAGCTTTTTCAATAGCTTATAGTTAGGGCCAGCGAGCGCCGCGCGTCTTGGCAGACCCTTTGCATTGTCTTCACCAACACTGGAAGTCGGAGACAATCCATGGCGCATGTTTCACCTTTGAAGAAAACCGCAAAACGCTTTGCCGGCGACGAGCGGGGCAATTTCGCTTTGCTGACCGCCGTCGGCGGCGTCATGATGATGACCGCTGTTGGCCTTTCGGTTGATGTTTCCCGGGCGCTGACCGCACAGACCCATCTATCAAATGCAGTCGACGCGGCTGTCTTGTCGACAACACGGCTCGTCACGCTGGGTAAGATGACCGAAGAAGAGGCTAAAAAAGAAGTCCAAAAATTCCTCTTCGCAAATTTTGATAGCCAGCGATATGGCGTGGACCCAACCATCACGCAGGTCACGATCGACAGTGCCGCCCGAACAATGCGTGTTGCAGCGCATATAGATCTGCCCACAGCGTTCATCGGCATCGCCGGTGTGAAAACCCAAAAGGTGAATTGGACATCGGAAGCAGCTTTCTCCAACCAAAAGATCGAAGTGGCGATGGCGCTCGATATTACTGGCTCGATGGGGGACAAGATTGCGAGCAGCGGCGAGATAAAGCTGGATGCACTCAAAGACGCAGCAACCGGTGCCGTCGACACGCTGACATCCGGCCCGGCTGCGAAAAACCGGGTGCGTATTGGCCTGGTTCCCTATGCCCGCACTGTTGATGCGGCCCCTGTGATTTCCCGTGTCTCAACAACCGGCTCAGGCAGCTGTGTTTACGAACGCACAGGCCTTAACGCCCACAATGACACATTCGCTAACGGTTCCAATCCTGTCGGTAGCACAGACAAAAAATGTGCCGGATCCGAGATAATGCCGCTGACCAACGACAGGGCAAAACTCAACGCGCACATTAACAGCTTTTCGGATGATGGCTGCACAGCCGGCCATATCGCCATTGCCTGGGCGCACTACATGCTTTCACCAAACTGGAACGGTGCTTGGGACAAGGCCTCTGAAGCCGCCTCTTATGGCGACACTAACACCCGCAAATATGCGGTGATCATGACAGACGGTATTTTTAACACGCACAAAACCGCTGGCGACAACTGTACAGGCGACACGATTAGCCCGTCATCGGCTTCCGATGCGCTCGCGCTTTGTGGAGAAATGCGTGACCGTGGCATCAAGGTTTATACAATTGCCTTCGCCGCACCTTCAGGCGCGGCACAATTGATGCGCAGTTGCGCAACGCCGGATACTGTTGATGCACAGCACTACTTCAACGCATCCGATGGTGACGAATTGGATGCCGCTTTCCAGGCAATCGCCAAAGACATCCAGTCGCTGCGCCTGACGGGATAAACAAAGACATAAGAGCGTGGGTAGGCTCGACCGAAGCGGCTGCATCATCGATTGGTGCGGCCGCTTTTCTTATGCACAAAAACAAACGCCGCCCCAAAAGGGGCGGCGCCGTAATTCGTCAAGTCCGGCCGGTCGTCAGTCAGTGTCAAACCGGCTGCGCGGACGCTTCAACCGTTAGAGGCTGCTCCAACGGAGATTGACCCGCAAAGACCGAACCAAACTTTTGGAACCACTCGACATCGGATCACCTCCTTTCACTTCGTTGAACACCGTTTGAAGATGCCGCAAATATCTACAAATGCAAGCGCTTCTATGATGTCCTTGTGTGACAATCTGCCCGCGAAGGCACTTTAGCCGCCCAGCAGCTCATTGTTGCCGCCTTGCCCAATGCTGCAGTTCGCCTTCAAAGGCACCCAATTGCTGACAATTCCGCCAGAATTGGAAACCGCGATGCGATATTCAGCATCAATGGCTGCGACAATGTTCAACGTTCTGCTGAACTCGGCCATATAGCCGCCAGCTGATTTCTTCGCTTGCACCGAAAACGGGCCCGATACGCTGCCGCCCTTACGGATCATCATATATTGAACCGTGCCAGCCTTGGTCGTGTGGATCCAGCCCTTCATTTTGGCCGTTGTCGGGCAAACATTGGTTGCCGGCGACTGAATACCCAGTTGGGCTGACTTGACCTTCATTTTACCCTCGGTGGGCGCTGCCAGATCGTTGCCGGCAAAAGCGGGGGACGCAATGGCCAATGCTCCCAAGGCCATTAATGCTGTTAGACGTGTGCTCATGATCTTGTACCTCGAATTATCAATAGGCTTTCGATAGGCGAGGCGGACTTAACCTTACCGTAACGGCACGTTCATCGCCAATTCATCAACACAATAACAAAAAAGCGGCGCGCCCGATACAACCGGGTACGCCGCTTAAATTGAACTGTGCCTGTTACTTGTTGGCGCGGTTTTCGATCAAATCATCGACCACCGACGGATCCGCAAGGGTCGATGTATCGCCCAGAGAGCCGAAATCATTCTCAGCGATCTTACGCAAGATGCGGCGCATGATCTTGCCGGAACGGGTTTTCGGCAGGCCGGGTGCCCATTGAATGACATCCGGCTTGGCGATCGGGCCGATTTCCTGGCCAACCCAGTCCCGAAGACCTTTGCGCAATTCTTCGGTCGACTCCGTGCCTTCCATCAGCGTGACATAGCAATAGATGCCCTGCCCTTTGATGTCGTGTGGGTAACCAACCACCGCCGCTTCGGCAACAGCCTCATGTGCAACAAGTGCCGATTCAACTTCAGCCGTACCCATCCGGTGACCAGATACGTTAATCACATCATCAACGCGGCCGGTGATCCAATAATAGCCGTCCTCGTCCCGACGCGCGCCGTCGCCCGTGAAGTAGTAGCCCTTGAACATTTCAAAATATGTCTGCTTGAACCGCTCATGGTCTCCCCAGACCGTCCGCATTTGGCCAGGCCAGGAGTCCTTGATCGCTAGAACGCCTTCACAGGCCCCCTCAAGTTCGTTGCCCTGATCATCGAGCATCACCGGCTGGACACCGAAAAACGGCCGCGTTGCTGAACCCGGCTTGGTTTCTGTCGCGCCGGGCAACGGCGTAATCAAAATCCCGCCCGTCTCGGTCTGCCACCAAGTGTCGACGATCGGCACTTGGCTTTTACCGATATTCTCATGGTACCAGGCCCAGGCTTCCGGGTTGATCGGCTCGCCGACCGACCCCAGAACGCGGATGGATGATAGATCATATTTCTCGACAAATTCCGTACCTTTACCCATCAGGGCACGGATCGCTGTCGGCGCAGTGTAAAACTGATTGACCTTGTGCTTTTCGCACACAGCCCAGAAGCGCCCGGCATCAGGGAAGGTGGGAACCCCCTCAAACATCAACGTCGTGGCGCCATTGGCCAGCGGGCCATAGACAATGTAGGAGTGGCCGGTCACCCAGCCGACGTCAGCGGTACACCAGTAAATGTCGCCTTCCTGGTAATCGAATACATATTCATGCGTCATCGACGCATAAACGAGATAACCACCCGTCGTATGGACCACACCCTTCGGCTTACCGGTTGAGCCCGACGTATAAAGAATGAACAGCGGATCTTCCGCGTTCATCTCGGCCGGTGTGCAATAGGTGCCCACGCGCTTGCGCATTTCATCATAAGCAAAGTCGCGCCCATCTTCCCAGGTTGTCTGGTTGCCGGTGCGGTTGATCTCCAACAGTTTGCAATCATGCATCACGCGGCGAAGCGCTTTGTCTGCATTGGTTTTCAAAGGTGTGTTGCGGCCGCCACGGGGTGCTTCATCGGCTGTAATGACGAGTGACGCCTGACATCCATTGATCCGGTCGGCTAGCGCGTCGGGCGAAAAGCCGCCAAAGACGATTGAGTGAATGGCACCGATGCGCGCACATGCGAGCATCGCATAGGCTGCTTCCGGGATCATCGGCAGGTAGATCACCACGCGATCACCCTTCTTTACGCCCAGCTCCTTGAGAACATTGGCAAAGGTGCACACTTCGCGATGCAGCTCATTGAAGGTGATGTATTTGGCTTCTTCGTCAGGATTGTCTGGCTCCCAGATTATTGCTGTCTGATCGCCGCGTGTCTCAAGATGCCGGTCGATACAGTTTGCTGAAACGTTCAGCGTGCCATCCTCAAACCAGCGAATACTCACATCGGCATAGGCATAACTCGTTGCCTTGACGCGCGAATAGGGATTGATCCAATCAAGCCGTTTACCGTGCTTGGCCCAAAAGCCTGCAGGATCGTCTACGCTTTCCTGGTACATGGAAAGGTAGGTTTCATTGTCGATCAGGGCCTTTTCTTTGGCCGCGTCGGGGATGGGAAACAAAGCGCCAGACATGCGTCTCCTCCAGGCAATTAGTCGGCAAATGCCGCTCTTTTCTTTGACAGGGGGGCGTGCCATGGCCTGCCCCCAGCATGGCCGCCTACCTAGCGTGGGAACATACCGACCGTAAATTAGACCATTGCGTCACGCCGAAAGCAGCAGAAAATGCGTATGGTTTGATCTATGACAAATTTGTAACAAGCCGATACATGCTTTGAATTGTATGTTGCGCCGCAACATGAGAAGGGCGCGCCCGCGCGATTGGCGTCCTTTTGGAAGACAGCCACGCCAAGCTTCCGACAAACGTGAACCCATTTCCATGACACGATTAAACACGCCCGCGCGCTACGCGGGGGCCATTTTCTTTGCGTTGCTCCTGACAGCAAATCCAGCGCACACTGCCGAAAAGCCGGACAATCCCTGGCACGCAATCACCGACTTCCAAGACGGCGCATACCAAGTGCAGAAGGGAGCCTTTGATGGCCTTGACCAACTACAATTGGCTGCCATTCCACGCGGCGACCGCATCCACTACAACGCGCCATCAAAGTGCCTACCGGCTAAACTGAAGAGAGTATTGGTTTCAGTCGCCAAGAAGTTCGGCCCCGTCACGGTCAATTCGACCTACCGCAGCCCGGCACAAAATCGCAAAGTCGGTGGGCGTAAAAGCTCCTGGCATTTAAAGTGCGCGGCGGTTGATTTCCGCGTACACGGGTCAACCAGAGGCCTGCTCGCCTTTCTGCGCGATCATCGCGATGTCGGTGGATACAAACGCTACAGATCCGGCTTCTTCCATATCGATACAGGCCCGAAACGCACCTGGTAGGGTTAATCTGGAACGCCCCTGCCAATGGCAGCGGCCTCCGGTTCTGCCGCCGGCTCAGCGGCTTCAACGCGATCAATTCCGGGCAAAAACGGCCCGGACAAGGCAACCATCACAACGATGGCCGCCCAGGCTGTAAACACCAAACCGATCGAATAGGCTTCAGCGACCAGCCCCACAAAAGCGGGGATGAACAATAACCCGCCATAACCAAAGGCTGTTACAATCGCGATGCCAACCGCCGGCGCAATGCCAGGATACCGCCCGGCGGCCGAGAACAGGACCGGCACGACATTGGCCATACCGAGCCCGGCAATCAAAAAACCGAAACAGGCGACAAAGACCGACTGCGCCAAACCGGCGATCAACAAGCCAAGCGCTGAAATCACACCACTGCCAATGAAAGTCATCCGGTCGCCGAAACGGGCCCGCAGACCATCGCCGCGAAAACGCATCAGCGCCATGGTCGCTGAAAACGCAGCCACCGCATAACCACTGACAATGACCGGCGCCCCCAACTCATCCTTCAGATAGAGCGCGCTCCAATCAATCACGGTGCCTTCCGGCGCAAAGCCTAAAAGGGTCGCGACCCCCAGAATGTAAATGCCGATGCTCTTTGGCAGGACAACCTTCTTTGGCTGGTTCTCATCCGCGCCGTCAACCTGCGTAAAACTCGGTGCGTCCGGCAGATAACGGGGCCAGGCCCATAGCGAAAGGCACACCGCTAAGACCATCACGATCAGGGCGTGGCCCATCTCGCCAGCGATCGCGATGATCGCACCGCCGGTAAGACCGCCAAACACCACGCCCAAACTCCAGAACCCATGATAGGACGACATGACGGGCTTTTCCAAAGCCATTTCAACGCCCACCCCGTTGGCGTTCATCGCATTGTCCATGCCACCCAGAAAAACGCCAAGCCAAAGCATGGCAAGCGCGGTCGTCAAGGCGTCCGGCGTGATGGTGATAAAGACGAGGGCAGGCGCAAGCATAATCGACGACCAGCGAACGACATTGGGTGAGCCCAATCTGGTAACGAGCCACGCCCCAGCGATCAAAGCGATCAGCGCGCCCACACCCAACAAGATAATCATTTGGCCAAGAACGCGTTCGGAAATATCCAGACGGTCGACCATAATAGGAATTTTCGGCGCCCAATGGCCGATCATCATCCCGTTCGCGAAAAACGCCGCAGACACGGCCATCCGGGCTGAACCGAGGCGTTTTGCGTCAAATTGGTGGTTTTCGGTAGGCGCGGACATCCACATATCCAACCTGGCTAAAGCATCGTCGCCGCGCCCTACCGCTGTCTAGGTCAAACCACAATCGATTTTCATGCCATTTGAGCTTATGTCACAAAAGTGACCAACAAATCCTTGGCATCGATCTGATCGCCGGCCTTGACGAGAACCTCGGCGATCTCGCCGTCCCGTTCGGCGTGAATGGCAGTTTCCATCTTCATCGCTTCGATGGAAACCAGCACATCGCCCTTATGAACATCCTGGCCGGCCTCAATGGCGATGGTTGAGATGACACCCGGCATCGGCGCGCCAACATGGGCATCATTGCCATCATCTGCCTTCGCCCGTGACGCAGCAGCAGACGCGCCATGGGCACGATCTGGCACCTTGACCCGACGCGGCGCGCCATTGAGTTCAAAGAAGACCGTCACCATGCCCTGTTCATCAGGTTCGCCAATGGCAAGGCACTGAATGACCAGCGTTTTGCCACGCTCGATCTCGGCAAAGACCTCATCGCCCTGCTTCATACCGTAGAAATAGACCAGCGTCGGCAGCGTGCTGACCGGCCCATACTTCTCCTGGGTCATTGCAAAATCGGTGAAGACCTTCGGATACATCATGTAGGATGCCAGCTCGAACGCATCGACGTCGCGCCCGAGCGTAGCTTCGATGTCGGCCTTCTCCTGCGCCAAATCGGCGGGCGGCAACAGCGAACCCGGCACGTCGGTATAGGGCTTTTCCCCTTTTAGCACCTTGTGCTGCAGCGCTTCCGGCCAACCACCGGGCGGCTGGCCCAGATCACCGCGCATCATCGATACGACCGACTCCGGAAACGAGATATCCCGATCGGGATCTTCAACATCAGCAACCGATATGTTCTGGCTGACCATCATCAGGGCCATGTCGCCGACAACTTTCGACGACGGCGTGACCTTCACGATGTCGCCGAACATCATGTTCACGTCGTGATACATACGGGCCACTTCGTGCCAGCGCGTTTCCAAACCCAGCGATCGTGCCTGCGCCTTCAAATTGGTGAACTGGCCGCCAGGCATCTCGTGCAGATAGACCTCAGACGCCGGGCTCTGACTGATCGATTCAAAGGCCGCATATTGTTCGCGCACCGCCTCCCAATAAAACGAGATCTTCCGGATCCATTCAGCATCCAACCCGCTGTCGCGCTCTGAGCCGCGCAGCGCTTCCACGATTGAGCCGAGGCAGGGCTGTGACGTGTTGCCGGAAAATGAATCCATTGCCGCGTCGACAATGTCAGCACCAGCTTCCACCGCCGCAAGAATTGTCGCTGCAGCAATCCCAGACGTATCATGAGTATGGAAGTGAAGCGGCAAATCCGTCTGCGCACGCAAATGACCGAACAATTCGCGGGCCGCTGCCGGCTTCATCAGGC
>JBCCRB010000022.1:0-14578 GCA_039208465.1 Pseudomonadota bacterium | reverse complement strand
GTTGCCACCTGCTGGTTGCGGGCGCGGTGCTCCTGATAGGCTTTCTTGCCAATGAAGTCGGCTTCCTTGACCTTGGGTCGGGCAAGATCGGCCTCCAACAGATTGTATTCCGTCAGCAGATCCGCGTTTTGCAGGCGCAGCGATTTTTCCATCCGGCGGGTGTTGGCGTAGGTCTCCACGCCAAAGGCCATGATGTCGAGGGCACGCAGCGCATCCCACACCGCAAGCCCGTCTTCATATTGCATATGCAGTTCAAAGCCTTGTTCGCCGACATAGGAGATACGGAACGCGGTGACCTCGATGCCCGCGACCACAACGGGCTTGAGCGTGGCGAACGGAAACTCATCATGGGTCAGCGCATCGGGGTCATCGACGATCTCCTGTAGCTTTGCGCGGGCATTCGGCCCCCAGATCCCGATGGTGACGTGCTGTTCCGTTTTGTCCGTGATGGTCACGTCCAGCCCCAGTTTTTCGACCATGTCGCGCATGTAGCGAAGGTCGCGCGGGCCGGCATCGGCGCCATCGACCACAAGGCACCTGTCCTCGAACCGCAAAATTGTCAGGTCGGCGCGCACGCCGCCATCATCCTGCAGGAAGTGGGTGTAGATGCCGCGGCCAATGTTGCGCTCACCGCCGATCTTGGCGACGCACAAATACTCCAGGAAAGCCACATGGTCGGGACCGGTCACTTCATAGATGGCGAAGTGTGACAGGTTCACCATGCCGACATCTTCGCTCATCTCCAGATGTTCCGCGTTGGAAACGCGCCAGAAGTGTCTGTTATCCCATTCGTTTTCACGTACCGGGACCTTGTCGCCCCATTTCTCCAGAAGGTGTTTGTTGGCGGCATAGCCATGGGCGCGCTCCCAGCCGCCCAGTTCCATGAAGTGGCCGCCGAGCTCAACCTCACGGTCATAGAAGGGCGAACGGCGAACATTGCGGCCTTTTGAGAAGGGTTCACGCGGGTGAACCGCCGGATTGTAGATCTTCATCGCCGTTTCGGTGCAGCGATCCCAGATATGTTGTTCCTGCTTCTGATGGTCATAGAAACGGGCGAAATCGACAGCGTGGTGATCGATCTCGGTCTTGCCGTCGGTCATCCAATCCACCAGCAGTTTGGCCATGCCCGGGCCGTCCTTGACCCAGATGGCTACGCAATACCAAAGGCCTTTTGCCTTTTCAGACTGGCCAATAGACGGACCGCCATCGGTCGTGACCTGCAACAAGCCGTTGAAAGAATAGTTTTCATTGTAGCCGAGCTCACCAAGGATCGGCGTGAGTTCCATCGCGCGTTCCAGCGGCTCCATGATCTGCTCAATCGGCAGATCGCGCTGGGAAGGGGAGAGCCGGGCCTCTTCCTTTTCCAGAATGTCGCGGGGATGGCACAGACGTGGTTTGGTCTCCTCGTAATAGCCCCATTCGATCTGTCCGCCTTCGGGCGTTGTTGGGTCGCCGGTATCGCGCATATAGGCCGAATTGCCCTGGTCACGCAGCAACGGGTAGCCAATGTCTTTTCCGGTGCCGGCAAACTCATCATAGGGACCGAAGAAGGTCAGCGGATGGTCGACTGGCATGACCGGCAGGTCTTCGCCCACCATGTTCGCGATCAACCGTCCCCACAGGCCCGCACAGACAATCACATGATCGGCCTTGATCGTACCGCGATGGGTTTTGACGCCGGTGATTCGGCCATCTTCGACAATCAGCTCCTGGCAGGGCGTGTTGGCAAAAACGGTCAGCTTGCCGGTTGCGACGGCTTCGTCGACCAGTTCACCGGCGACGGCCTGCGAACGCGGGGCGACCAGGCCCGCATCGGGATCATACATGCCGCCTTGCACCACATCTTCTTCGATCAGCGGAAAGAGCTTTTTAATCTCCGCGGGATCGACGTAGCGCACATTGGTGCCGAACGCTTTGCCGGAAGTGATTTTGCGATGGATTTCGGCCATGCGCTCATCATCGCCAACGCGCGCGACTTCCAGGCCGCCGACTTTCTCATAGCGGCCACGGGCTTCGAAAAAGTCGATGGAATATTTCGTCGTCCAGCAGGACAGGAAATCATGGCTGGTGGTGTAGCAAAAGTCGGAGGCATGGCTGGTTGAGCCAATGTCTGTCGGCACGGCAGACTTGTCGATGGCGACGATATCGTCCCAGCCGCGCTCGATCAGATGATGGGCGATGGATGCGCCAACGATGCCGCCGACCCCAATGATGACGACTTTCGCGCTTTCCGGAAAAGTGGCCATGGTATCAACTCCGCCTTTTTTCTCGCTTGTGTCCGCTGATAAGCTTACGCGTCTGCATTCTATCGCGAAATGGGACAATGCGCCCTGTTCTCACAGCGACGGCCCCACGTCGGGCATTTGTCGTTTTTCGCTAAAGTGATCGTAAGACTTGCCCGTCACGATCGCAGGCATGGGCAAGGTACTTCACTTCAGAAAGCGGCGGCGCGCCGCCTCGTTACATCTCAGCTTTTGGGCTGTGCTTGCCGCCTTCGCTACCGGTGCGTTTGGCGCGATTGAAGGTTGGGAACGAGGCGCAAACGTCCCGCAGGCTGGTGTAGCCGAGGTCGCGCGTGCGATGCCCATCTGCCGCTCCAGCGTGCGGCACACTTGTGTCGTGGATGGTGATACGATCTGGCTGGATGGCGAAAAAATCCGTTTGTCGACCTCCAATACGGCGGAAATGGATGGCGCATGCCGATACGAGGTTACGCTTGCAAGAACCGCGCAAAACAGGCTGTCACAATTGCTTTCAGAAAACAGCTTTACGGTGACCCGGCAAGGGCATGATCGCTACGGACGCACGCTGGCGGTGGTGGCAATCAAGGGTCAGGACGTGGGTGATATCCTGATCAATGAACGGCTGGCGCATCGTTGGCACGGAAGACGCGAACAATGGTGCTGACCGAACCTCTCGCGGCGCGACTCGGCCAAAAGTTGACCTGATTCGCTCGCTTTCGACGAAAGGCGTGCCGTTTGCGGCGTTTTTGGAACGCCGGCCTGCATAAAAATTCATCGCCAGATTTTTTTCCCGGCCCCGATGGCTCATTTTTTGCACTGCACAATTCCGACGTTTTCGTCAGCTGAAACGATTTAGAAACCAATTAATTTGCTGCGTTGCACAAAAATGCGGCTTGTCAATTTGATAACCAATCGCGACCATCGTTTCATTATGGTGCGCTTTCTCCAAAAGATCGCGCTGCTATTGGGAGGTGTCGCAGGCGCGTTATCGGGACCCTTGGCTGGAAGTCCGGCACAGGCAACCGAACAAGTCGATGTCGAATTGGTGCTGGCTGTGGATGTTTCGGGGTCGATGAGCGACCAGGAAATGAAGATACAGCGGCGCGGTTACATTGAAGCATTTCGCTCAAAAGAAGTGATTGCTGCGATCAATTCCGGCCTCATTGGTTCAATTGCGGTGACTTATGTGGAATGGGCCCGCGACGATCTCCAACGCAATGTTGTTCCGTGGATGAAGATCGATAATGCGCATGATGCGCATGCGTTTGCCGACCGGCTGGAGGCGGCGCCGCGTGGCAATATGCGCTACACGTCGATCTCCGGCGCGATCAAAACCGGCATGTACATGCTCGATACCAACAGTTTTGACGGCATGCGGCAGGTGATCGATGTTTCCGGCGACGGCCCGAACAATCAGGGCGGTTTGGCCAGTGACGCGCGCGACGAAGCGGTATCGCGCGGCATCATTATCAACGGGTTGCCGTTGATGACCAACGCTTTTCAGTTTCGCTATCGTGGCCAGGAAGTGGCGCTGGATGCTTATTACCAATCCTGCGTTATCGGCGGGCCGGGCGCGTTCCTGATCCCGGTGACAAGCTGGAGCGGCTTTTCCGATGCGGTGCGGCGCAAGATCGTGCTTGAGGTCGCGGCGGTGCCTGAAGACATTCCGATGCGCCATGTTCCCTTTGTGCGCGCGCAGTTCCTGGAGCCGTTCGGCCAGTTGGTCGATTGTTCGATCGGGGAGAAAATGCTCGGTTGGACTGTTCCAAAAAAGCCTTGAACTGACCTGACGTAGCTGCACTGATGGGCGATGATCACCAGGATCGTCGCCCTTTTTGTCTGCCTGTTGCTGTTGCCCGTGAGCCAGACGGTTGCGAACGCGCGCGCTGTCGATGTCGAACTTGTGCTGGCGGTCGATGTGTCGGGATCGATGGATTTCAATGAATTACGCATCCAGCGGCGTGGCTATGTCGAGGCTTTCCGGTCGCCGGAAGTGCACCGTGTCATTGAAGAGGGACTGATCGGCGCCGTTGCGGTGACCTATGTGGAATGGGCGCGCAATGATCTGAAAAAAGTCATTGTGCCCTGGACGCTGCTGCAATCAGGCGCTGATGCCTTGCAGTTTGCGGATCGGCTCGAAGCGGCAGAGATCGGCAATATGCGCAACACGTCGATCTCTGGAGCGATCGCGTTTGGCGCGCGGCAGTTGCAGGAAAATGCGTTTGAGGGCGCGCGCCGGGTGATCGACATTTCCGGTGACGGGCCAAACAATCAGGGCGATGTGGTTACCGATGCACGCGATGCGGCGGTTGCGGCAGGCATCGTGATCAATGGCCTGCCCTTGGTCACCGATCCGTGGCGTGAGCGGTTCATCTTCCGCGGTGAGGGCACGTTGGCGGGCTATTACGCGGCGTGTGTGATCGGTGGTCCGGGCTCGTTTGTCATTGCGGTCGACGATTGGTCCGGCTTTCCCGATGCGGTGCGCCGTAAACTGGTGCTGGAATTGGCCGGGCGCGTGCCTGCGCCATCCGATATCGTGCCGGCGCAGTTTCTGGATAATCCGCTCGCCAATGTTGATTGCGAGATCGGCGAACGGCGGCGCCGGGAACGGGAGCGATGGGGCCCTTAGATTTTTAACCTAAAGGGCTGGTGCGAGCGGCACATAGCTGCGCTATGCGTTCTCCATGGAATGGAATGCTGAAATTGCCGGTATTGTGTGGCTGTCGCTGCGCGTCAGCATTGTGGCCGCCCTTATCGGCCTGAGCGTCGGGGCGCCGACCGGTGCGTGGATCAGCATGCAGGCCGCCTGGCCGAAGCGGGCCTGGCTGGCCATCTTCTCAACGCTGCTGGCCGTGCCGACCGTCGTGGTCGGTCTATTGGTCTATATGCTCTTATCGCGCTCGGGACCGTTTGGCTGGCTCGAGTTGCTGTTTACGCCTGCTGCAATCATCGTCGCGCAGACGCTGATCACGCTGCCGGTCATTGTGATTTTCTCCTACCGCGCCTGTGCCGGGCATTGGGCCAGCCATGGCGAAGCGCTGCGCCTGGACATCAGGCAATCGTGGCGGCAAATCTGGCATCTGATGGTGATGGCGCGGGCCGGGATCGCGATGGCGTTTCTGGTAGCGTTTGGGCGCGCGGTATCGGAAGTTGGTGCCGTGATGATCGTCGGTGGCAATATTCGCAATGCAACGCGCGTGATGACGACTGCGATCACGCTGGAAACGCGGCAGGGCAATTTCTCGGTCGCTGCGGCGCTTGGCGTGATCCTGCTTGCGATATCGTTTGTGGTGACGCTGGCAACATGGTTGTTGACCCGCGAACGGGCGCGGCCGCTTTAGTCACCGGCGGCGGCGGGAAAGAATAGTTGCTGCCCCTCGATCTTGAAATTGGCGATCTCCTCCTGGCCGCGCTGACTGGTCAGCCATATGTGCCACTGGCGTGCGGCTTGCCGGTCAGGCTCGGGCAAAAGCGCGTTCGACACCAGGATGCTGGAGTAGGGGTTGAGGAGCGGCGGCTCGTTTTCAAATAGGATGGCCAGTTCCTGTTTGCGCGCAAAGCTGATCCAGGTGCCGCGATCGCTGAGCGTATAGGCCTGCATTTCGATGGCGGTGAGCAAGGTTTGGCCCATGCCGGACCCTGCCTCGCGGTACCAGCCATCAAAGTTTTCAGGCTTGAGGTCCGCTTCAGCCCATAGGCGCAATTCCCGTCGATGCGTCCCGCTGTCGTCGCCACGCGACAAAAACGTCGCGCCGGTTCCGGCAATGCGTTGCAGCGCTTGCGCGACGGTCGCGGCGTTTTGAATATCGGCTGGATCGGCTGCCGGGCCGATAATGACGAAATCATTGTACATGACATCGCGGCGGTCAGTGCCGTGGCCATTGGTGATGAAGGCGATCTCGCCGACACGGTCGTGGGTTAAAAGCGCGGCGGCATCACCGCGGCGCCCCAACTCCAAAGCCTGGCCGGTGCCAATCGCAACAACATCGATCCGGATGCCCGTGTCTTCCGTGAAGGCCGGGACCAGCACGTCCAACAGGCCGGAGTTTTCCGTGGACGTCGTGGTTGCCAACAGGAACCGCTGATCATCGGCGCGCGCCGCGCCTAATGCTCCCCAGACCAGGCAGATGAAAATGAGCGCACGGATCATGGCAAATGCCTGGGATCAGGCGCTGAGCAATTGCTTGCGCTCGGCGCGCTCTTGCTGTGGCGATTTTTGATAGAGCTCGCGATAGCATTTGGAGAAATGCGATGCGGAGATGAAGCCGCAGGCGATTGCCACTTCGACAACCGGCAGTGATGATTGGATGAGCAAATGCCGGGCGCGGTCGAGGCGGACCTCCAGATAATAGCGGGCCGGCGATCGCCCCATTTCCTGGCGGAACAGGCGTTCGATCTGGCGCCGTGAAATCCCGATATGATCGGCAATGTCGAGCAGCGACAGCGGCTCGGACAAATTGGCTTCCATGATCTCGATGATTTCCAGAACCCGCCCGTTCTGAACGCCGAGGCGCGCGCGCAAAGGCAGGCGCTGCCGGTCGGTCGATGAGCGTACGCGATCCGTCAACATCTGTTCGCAGATGCGGTTGACGACATCATCATCAAAGTCTTCGCCGATCAGCGAGAGCATCATATCCATCGAAGCGGTGCCGCCCGCGCATGTGTGAATGTTGCCGTCGATCTCAAACAGGTCTGCATAGACTTCCGCTTTCGGAAAACGTTCTTGGAAGCCGGGCAGGTTTTCCCAATGGATCGCGCATCGTTTGCCACTCAAAAGGCCCGCGGATGCCACCACGAAAGCGCCGGTGCACAGGCCGCCGACGGCGATGCCGCGCATATGTTCTTCGCGCACAATGCCGGTCAATTGCTTGGTGATGTGTGCCTCAACATTGGTGCCACCGCAAACCAGATAGAGGGTCGGGCGGTCAGCACCGTTGATCATGCGCCGTTCTTCGTCGATCGATGTTTGCGCGGCGACGCTGACACTGTTTGACGCTTCAACCGGCCCGCCGTCAGCACTGGATGTGCGCCACTGATAGGCATTGTAGCCGAGCATGCGATTGGCGCAGCGCAAGGCCTCCACCGCCGATGCAAACGCAATAAGGGTGAATTCCGGCACCAAATGAAAGACCACCGATCTCAATGGTTGTTCAGCGAGCGTCAATCCGGCCTCCCAAGCCCAGTTTCGAAGCAACGTCACCAGCGGGCAGAACCCAATCAGCGATGCGCTTAGATCGCAAGCATTTTTGTCACACCATCCGCACAATCTTGCTGGCCAGTTCAGCGAAGCTGTCGGCATAAAAGTCAAACCGATGCGGTTCCGGGTCAGGGGTAAATGGGGCATCACCCCACTCGGTCGGCCTTGGAAAGTATGCGGTCTGCAACCCCAACGCAGCGGCTGCGTCGAGATCATCGGGGTGGCAGGCCAGCATAAGCGTTTCTTCCGGATTGGCGCCCAAGGCGGTGCAGGATTTCAGGTAGACATCGCGGTGGGGTTTGAAATTTCTCCCCACATCGGAACCGCAGATCATGGTCCAGGGCAAAGCGGCGTAGGTTGCCAGCGTCTCCATCATGGCGTGCGACCCGTTGGAGCAGGCGGCGATCGGTAGATGTTCCTTGATTTGCGCCAGGGCACTGAAGGTGTCGGGCCAGGGCGGCAGCTTCTCCCAGGCCTTGTTCATCTCGGCCCGGTCTTGCGCGTCAAGCTGATCGGACACGTCCAGCCCGTTCAAGACGCGATCGAGGTTTTCGCGCTGGATGACATCGAGCGAAACGTAAGGGCGCTCACCGTCACGCACGCGCGCCATGGATGGGTCATAAAGCATACGCCAATCATCGGCGGTTTGGGCCGCGAGCGCCGGATCAATGCCGCGCGCGGCATAAATTGGTTGCACATGCTCGATGACACCGGTGCGCCAATCAACACATGTTCCGTAAACATCAAAGAGAACCGCTTTGATCATCCCCTTATGGGGCAAAATAAAAACGGCCGGGTCAAGAGGAGCCCGGCCGTTTGAATGTGTGCTGTGTGCGTTGGTTTAGAGCATCAACCCGAACCGGGATCCAACGCGCGCTCCATACTCACCGGGCATGGCGCGCGCCAAGCGGTCACGCTCATTATCGGCTGTCAGATTGCGGCCATTGATCGGCGATGCAGCTGTCAGCACGCCGACGCGAAAGAAGTTTGCGAAAAAAGACATTCTAGTACTCCATGCGTTTGCCATTTCACACGGAGCAGCCTTGGCGCGACCGGACCGTTCCGATGCCGGTGTGGACCCGGCATTTGGCAGGAACGGGCAGCTATTATAAGGGCGCGTTGGCGGCGGTTGGGATCGCCGTCATCATACGCCCCCGTTACGGCGGCTCGTCCTTTCGCATATGGGATAAAGATGATCAGATTGCGACAGCGAAAACGAAGGCGCGCGTTCTTTTTGCGACAGACGAATTTCCATGATCGCATGGTAAATGGATCGTAAACGGGCGGGTTAGCTGCGGGGCAGGTCACCCCCAGCATAGGTTTCGCGGATGTAGCCAGTTACCGTCTTAACCGCGGCAGTGGGGCGTTTGGGCAATTTCAAGCCGAGGCCGTAATCGGGCAAAGGCGATAAATCGGTCATATTCGGTGCGGGTATCAAATCATCGCCCAGTTGCGATATTGGTAGGGGCCCGATGCCGAGATCGGCCATGATTGCCTTGCGGCGCGCGCCGATATTCTCGCACTGCAAGACGATCTTATATTCGACATCGGCTTCATCAAGCACATCAATGGCGTCCTGATACCAGGCCCATCCTTCCTCCCACAGGATTACCGGTAAAGGCGATCGTTCAGAGGCAATGCCGGTTTTCGACGTCGCCCAAACTTCCGGTTCATGCCAGATGCGTTCGCATTTGGAGACGCCGGGAATGGACGGCGCAAAGGTGATGACGGCAAGATCGATGGTGCCCTTTTCCACCTTGCTCAACAGCGCGGGCGTATGATCGACATTGACCGTCAGGATTAGGTTGGGGTGTTTGTCGCGGATCATGCTCAGCGTTTGCATGGGAAAGCGCTCGACGACATCGTCTGGCACGCCGAGACGCACCTCGCCCTGGATATCGTCGCCCTGAAAGGCTGCCAAAATCTCCGCTTCCATCGAGAGCATACGCCTTGCCTGCGGGAGCAAGCGCTCACCGGCGCGTGTCAGCCGGGTGGTGCGCGCATCGCGATGAAAGAGCGGTTCGCCGATGATATCCTCCAGCCGCTTGATCTGCATGGTGATGGATGAGGGGCTCTTTGCGACGCGTTCAGCGGCTGCAATAAAGCTGCCGTTTTCGGCGATCGCGACAAAGGAGCGAAGCAGGTTGATGTCGAGTTGCATGATTTCGATTTATTGAATTTTACGTTTCTGTGATTTCGTTTGATTAAACGCGGTTGCGCTGCCATTTACAAGCCTCAACCGCTCGAAAAGGAAAATGCCATGTCTGCCCAAGACTATCCTGTCATGTTCTCGCGCGGCCGGGCGCAGCCAAGTTTGGCGCGGTGGCCGTTTGCCCAATTGCTCGTCCAAACGACTTGGTCTGCGCTGGTGGAAATCCAACGCCGCCACGAATTGTGGAAACTGACCAATCTGGATGATGCGCAGCTGCGCGATTATGGTGTCACACGCGCAGAACTCGTTGCCGCGCTGGAATCATCGCTTGCCGTCAATGCGACTAAGCTCATTGAAAAAGCGCGTGCCAGCCATGCACGCGCCGGCCGTTAGGAACGATTACGACGAGCGCCGGCCCGCCTGCGTCTTTGCGGTGTGCCGGCCTCATCATTGGCTGCGCCCGGTTTGCGGGTTGGCAGCTTGACCTTCTCGGCCAGTTTCGGAAACGCATCGACCTTGTTTGGCATTGCCATGGCGTGCACGAAATGGGTCTGAAACTCTGGCTCCAGTGCCGTTTCGATCTTCTCAATCTCACGCACGGTTTTTTCGATCTCGCGGCGGAAGTCGCGGTTGATCAGCGCCATGCGTGCGCCGGTGCCGGCCGCATTGCCAACGGCGCGGACATTTTGCAAATCGCAATCGGGAATAAGCCCCAAAACCATCGCATATTTGGGGTCGATGAAGGTGCCAAAGGCGCCGGCAAAGCGGATTGCATCAACTTTCGTGATTCCCTGCTTGTTCATCAGCAGTTTGATGCCCGCGTAGAGGGCGGCTTTTGCCAGTTGGATGGCGCGGATGTCGTTTTGCGTCACGGTGATCTTTTGCGGCCCATCATGCAAAACGTAGGAAAAGGTCCGGCCATTCTCGATGATGCGCTTTGAGCGCAAAGCGAACGTGCCGTCGATCACGCCATCTTCCGAAGCGATGCCGGCGAGGAACATTTCGGCGACGACTTCAATAATCCCCGAACCGCAAATGCCGGTGATGCCAATCTCCTTGGCCGCATCGTCAAAGCCCGGTTCGTCCGACCATGACTCAACGCCGATGACTTTGAAACGCGGTTCGAGGGTGGCCGGGTTGATCCGCACGCGTTCGATGGCGCCCGGCGCTGCGCGTTGCCCGGATGAGATTTCCGCGCCTTCAAAAGCAGGGCCCGTGGGGGAGGAGGCGGCAACGGTCTTTTGCTGGTTGCCCAGCACGATCTCGGCATTGGTGCCGACATCAACCATCAGCATAGTTTCTTCGGCGCGATGCGGGCCTTCAGACAGGGTTGCCGCTGCCGCATCGGCGCCGACATGGCCGGCAATGCAGGGCAAGACATAGAGGCGCGCGCCGGCGGCCAGATCGAGGTCATTGTCGACGGCTTTCATTTCGACGGCGTCGCTGACAGCCAGCGCGAAGGGTGCGCCGCCAAGTTCGGTCGGGTCGATGCCGAGGAACAAATGATGCATGATCGGGTTGCCGACAAAGACCGTGTCGAGGATGTCGGCGATATCGATATCTGCCTGCTTGGCGACATCGGTGATGAGTTCATTGAGGGTTGCGCGCACCGCATCGGTCATGGCCTGGCGGCCATCCGGGTTCATCATCACGTAGGAGACGCGGCTCATCAGATCTTCGCCAAATCGGATTTGCGGATTGGAAGCGCCAGCCGATGCGATCGTCATGCCCGAGAGCAGCGACACCAGATGCAGCGCAATGGTTGTTGAGCCAATGTCACAGGCGATGCCATAGGCCTCGTTTTTCAAATCGGGGTAGAGCGCGACAAGCGTGGCCGGCCCGTCCACGCGCGGCTGGTGCATGGCAGCGGTGACTTTCCAAGCCCCTTTGCGCAAGACTGATTGGATCGTGGGCAGTAGATGGCTGTCGCAATCGACGGATTCAAAGCCCCATTGGTCGCGTAACGCCGCCTTTAACCGATCCAGATCGCCGAGCGGCTTGTGCATATCGGGTTCTTCGACCTCGACATAGCAAAGGGTCAGGGCGGGGTTGCGCTCGAAAATCTTGGTATCGGCGTCCTTGCGGACCACTTGGCGGTTAACGGCCGCATCGGCGGGCACGTCGATAACAAGATCGCCCTGGATGGTTGCGGAGCAGGACAGGCGCCGGCTTACTGGCAGGCCCCGCACTTCATTGTAGCGGGCTTCCTTCGGGCCGGTTTCCGAGATGTTTTCAGCGGTCGATGAGATGCCGTGCTTGGCAAAATTGCCAAATTGCGGCTCGATCTGGCAGCGTCCGCAGGTGGCGCGCCCGCCGCAGACGCTTTCGACATAGACCCCGAGCTCGCGCGCGGCTTCCAGGATTGGCGTGCCGGTCTCAAAGCGCCCGCGCTTGCCGGACGGTGTGAAGATGACGAGGTGGGCAGTCATGCACGTTCCTCTGTTTCATGAAGGCCCATCTGGTCGGCCACATGCCGCTGGAATACTTCCAGAGCCGCTTCGCCGCCACTGCCGCTGGCCAATTGGCCCACTGAATAGGCGGGCGAGGCCAGTGATCGCTGCATTTTCTCACAAACCCAGATATCTTCGGTCTGAAAGTCGCCTGTTTCCAAAGGGGGCTTAGTCCAATTTGCTGACCGTATCGTGTTGGTCGCCGGATCATATCCGGGCGCTTGGCGTGGATGCTCGCGGGCGCTGAACCAGGAATCGGGAACAAAGGTTTGCGCTACCAATTGCATTGATTGGGCGCTGATCGGGCGAATGGCAGAAATGGTCAGCGACCAGGGCGATGGCGTGACGATGGTTGTTGGAAACAGCATGTAGACGCCAGCATAGCCGGGCACATCTGCGCCCGGAACCGTCGCGGCGCCGAGCGTTGCCTGTTTTTCAACGAACAATGGGATGCGGCTCTTAATCTTGTCGCGCTCGGTTGAATACCAAGCCATGTTTGTCCCGTGACATTCCCAGACATTCGATGTCGCCTTGGGGCCGCCGAGCGTGTTTTCGTGCAAATAGGCAAGGTGATAGCCGTCGATGGCGTTTTCGTGAAACACCTTCCAGTTGCACGCGATTTCGTAGATGAACGGTTCGGAAGCCTTAAGGCCGCTACCCGAGATATCATGCGGCCATTCGTGCCCTTTCAGCGGCGTGATCCACTCGTCAAATTTCCCGCCATTTGCTTCATTTAAAGTCACAAAGACCATCTCTTTGAAGATTGCCAGGCCAATTGGCTTCAAACCGTGCGATTCGCGGTCAAATTGCTCGAAGCACTCTGCGCGATCCGGCAAGCCCCGAAGGCGACCATCCAACGCGTAGGTCCAGCGATGGTAGGGGCAGACAAGTGTCTTGCCGCAATTGCCGGTTCCTTCGACGAGTTCGGTGCCACGGTGGCTACAAAGATTGTGAAAAGCGGCGATTTCGTCGGGCCCGGACCGGATGATGAAAATCGGGTAGCCGAACAGGTTTAACGCTTTGAAATCGCCTGTTTCCTTCAACTCGAGCGCCATGCAGGCAAAGTGCCATGTGTTGCGCAGCAGCGTGGCGCGTTCGCGCTCAAACCATTCTTCGCTGGTGTAGGCCTGTCTTGGCAGTATTTGCTTTGGGTTCTCGGGAAACGCCGACATGGTTTTTTCGGGCTCGTTCAGCCCCGCCGCGCGGCGCGTCCACCTCTGCGGCCACCGGCGCGCCGTCCGCCTGCTTCGGCATTTGAATTTGCAGCCGAGACGGTTGGCTTGTTAAAGGCGATCCACTCGCCACCGCCTTCATCCTGGTTCATCAGGAAGTTTGCCGCGCGGATGGCTTCCATCTCCTTGCCGGGGCGTGGTTTCGTCGAGCCCATGCCGAAAAGCTGAACAAAGGTCTCGTCGTCCATGTCCGGCGGCAAAATAATGCCAGCGGTTTCAATGGCGGCCTTTTTCTCGGCGATCTTTTTCGGGCCAACGGGCAGGGCGACCGGGTTCATGATCGCGCTGGTCATACCCGCTTCAAACGCCATGGGCAGGAAGGCATTGTTGATTCCGTGCCGGTTGGGCAGGCCGAAGGAAATGTTGGAGGCGCCGCAGGTTGTGTTGACGCCAAGCTCCTCGCGCAACCGTCGCACGAGCGTGAAGACCTGCAGACCGGCGGAGCCCATCGCGCCGATCGGCATGACAAGCGGGTCGACCACGATGTCATGCGCGGGAATGCCATGATCGGCGGCGCGTTCGACGATTTTTTTGGCAACTGCAAAGCGAACGTCCGGATCTTCGGAAATGCCGGTGTCGTCGTTGGAAATGGCGACCACCGCGACATCGTATTTCTTGACCAAGGGCAGCACGACTTCGAGCCGTTCTTCTTCACCGGTGACGGAATTGACCAAGGGGCGACCCTTGGCGACCTGAAGGCCGGCTTCCAAAGCCCCGGGCACAGAAGAATCAATGCAAAGCGGGCAATCGGTGACTTCCTGCACCTTTTCGATGAGCTGCGGCATCAGCATTGGCTCGACGAAATTGTTGTCGGCATAGCGCGGATCTTCGGCCATCTTGTTGGAGAAGACGGCGCCGGAATTGATGTCGAGTACGGTCGCACCCGCGGCTACCTGCGCCAGCGCATCGGCCTGCACGCGCGAGAAATCGCCGCGTTCGAGCTCTTCGTTCAGAATCTTGCGTCCGGTTGGATTGATGCGCTCGCCGATCACGCAAAAGGGCTGGTCAAAACCAATGATGGTTTCCTTGGTGGCGGCGCCAACGACGGTGCGGGTCATGGAGCGGCCTTTCGGCTATTGTTGTGCGTTTTGTTGAATATCAGGATATAAAGATGTCTTTATATCCCATGTGCCGCGTTCTGCAAGCCATTGGCTGGCTTTTTTGATGCCGCCGAACGGGAACACATGCATTTGGCGGACGGCGCCGGTCGGATTTTCGGCCCAGGCCTGTTCAATCGGGCCGACGACACCTTCAGGCGAATGGCTGGTGACAAGAACACGCGCTCGATCGCGGCCCTGGCCACC
>JBCCRB010000021.1:0-14859 GCA_039208465.1 Pseudomonadota bacterium | reverse complement strand
GTCGAGGCTTTGAGCGAAAGGTTCGGATCGTCAAAAAGGTTTTGTAGCGTCGCGCCCAAAATGCCTTGTGAATCGATCATCCAGAATAGGATCAAGGAGCCGATCAGCGGCGTAATAATCATCGGCAGCAATGAAAAGAAAATCACTGGCCCTTTGATACGCGGCGTCAACATATTGACGGCCAAGGCGATCATGAACCCAAGCGCGATGACCAGCGGCGTCACAACGAATGTGTAGGTAAGCGTAAAACCTAATGCTCGGTAAAACGGATAGTTCCCGAGGCCCGCAATGAATTGCCCAACCGAGGTCGAGGATCCCCACAATGAGCCCACCTCTTCAAAGGCAAGATGGGCACGGTTGGTATAATTTGAAAAACCGACAAACTGCCCGAGCGGCTGCTCTTCATAGAGCAATTGTGTCGCTTCGGCATCAACAGTGACCTGGGTTTCGCAAGTAAAGACCGAACAGGTCTCAACTTCTTTCATGACCTGCTCATGTTCAGCGTGCAAGGACTGCACGAAGACTGAAACAATCGGCAAGGCTATAAAGAGCAGCATGGCAGCTGCTGATGGCAGTATGAACCAGAAAAACGTTCTGTGTGGCATCCCCGATCCCCAGGCTGATCACATTGTCTGACAGCTAAAGTGCCAAGAAAAAACGGGGCGGTGTTTAACCGCCCCGTTGAAAGTGTTGCTTACTGCAGGAAGCCTTTTTCGCGCGCTGCAGTCGTATATGCAGCTTCCACATCGGCGAGCGCTTGCTCAGCGCTCTCATCGCCCTGCAGGAAGTCGCTGAGTTCAGCGCCCGCTGCTGTGTGCAAAAGACCACCAAACGGCAGCATGGGATAGGGCTTTGCGCCTGCGCTTGCGGTCGCAAAGACACCCGCAGACGTCTCAGTTGGCTCATAGCCATCGACCAGCCAAACGGCCTGCGTTGAGGTTTCTTCCGTTAAGGAGCCCGGCTTGATCCCGTTCATCAGCGCCCGGAATGTCGCCTCAGCGTCTTCATCAGAAATATTGGCTGAGATCGTGAAGCCGTCCCACCAAAGCGTGGTCGCAGGAATATCGCCACCACCAAATGTCGGCGCAGCCGCCATAATCGTATTTGATGTGATCTCTTCCGTCGAACCCTCATCGTCGGTCAACGGGCCAGCGCGCGAACCCCACATATTCATGATCGCAACATTGCCTGCTTCCCACTCGGCTGATGCAGCATTTGAATCATAAGTGAGAAAATCTGGGTTCATGTAGGAGGTGAGCTCCTTCATCATGTTAAGCGCTTTGACACCATTTTCATTGTTGATGTCGACTTCCGCCGTACCTGGCTCAAACATCGGCGCACCGGTGCCCATGTACATATTGACGAATTCTTCCCCGAGGTTCCATCCGGTTTGGAAAGTGCCGCTGAGCGGATATTCCATCAGGCCTTGTTCACGGATAGTCTTGGCGGCTTCAATGACCTCTTCATAGGTGGTTGGCACGGCCAATCCAGCTTCTTCTAGCACGTCTTTGCGGTACATAATGTGTTGCGCATTCGCCATGAAAGCGACCGCCATGATCTTGCCATCGATGGTGATCAACTGGTTCTTCTTCAGGCCATCGCCATATTTTTCCACAAGTTCGTCAAGCGGACGGATAAGGCCCTCATTGAGCAACGGAACGATCGAAGAGTTTGCCACAACCGCAGCGGTGTACTCTGCAGGGTTGGCGGTAAGCGCCGCCACCTGCAAATCCCGGTGCTCTTTTGTCAGATTTGCTTCCACCGTAACATTGTCGTTCGCGCACGCCTCAGCGCCAGCTACAACAGTCTGGATAGCGGGGAACTCATTGCCCAGGACATTGACCCGGCCACTTTCGATACCGCAATCCGCATGCGCCAAGGATACTGTTCCCAGTACCGCCACGCTCGCAAACATCGCCTTCGTGAAGTGTTTCATGCTGCTGATCTCCTAACACGCAATTCACTCAATCGACGCTTCAAACGTTATTGCCTTGGCGCCTTACGACTATTGTTGACAACAATTGAATACGAATGCAAGCGTCCTCGCGACCTTTCGCCAGACGACCCCAAGGAGGCACTGTTGGACCGGCGCACACTCTTCTCTGCATTTTACGAGCTGGCCAATGCCCGCGGCGCTGAATTCAAATCCCGTTTCAAGGACTTATTTGCCGACGATATTGTCTGGCGCACCGTGCATCCGATCAACACGATCACAGGTTCAGACGATGTCCTGGAAACCGTTTTTTCCCCGCTTCATAGCTCTTTTCCTGATTTGGAGCGGCGCGATCTGATCTTCATGCGCGGAACCTATGAGGGCCGTGAATATGTCGGCGCGGTCGGCCATTACTGTGCCAACTTTAAAAACGACTGGCTGACCATCCCGGCGACCGGACGCCCCGTATGGCTGCGCTATGGTGAGATTTACGAGATTGCCGGCGAGAAAATCATCAATGCCTACATGCTGTGGGATGTGCTTGATTTGATGCGCCAATCCGGGTTTTGGCCAATTGCGCCGAGTTTAGGAACCGAAGGCATGTGGTCGGGCCCAATCACTGGCGACGGGATCCGGCTCGACGCCTCCCCGGTCGATCAGGGCGCCGCCTCGCTGGCGCAAACCTTGGCAATGCACAAAACCCTGGCCGATTATGATGATCATACCTTTGCGGGCCGCGAAGGCCTTTTGACGATGCCGCAAAAGCTGCACTGGCATGAAAAAATGATGTGGTACGGGCCCTCCGGCATCGGAACAACGCGGTCGTTGGCCGGATTTGTCGATTATCACCAACTGCCCTTCCGCCTCGCCTACCCTAACCGCAAGGGTGGCAGCCAATGGGACGAGGTGCCCGAAGACGCACGCAAAACACTCAATGGCGGCCATTACGTGCGTATCGGCGATGGCCCCTATTCTCTCACCAGCGGATGGCCGAGCGTTTACGCTGAGCACAGCGGCGGCAGCATCTTAGGCACGGGCGGGACCGGCAAGGTCGTCAACATGCGCGTGATGGATTTCTACCTCCATCACGAGAGCATGATCCGCGAAAACTGGGTGCCAATCGACATCATCCACATCCTGCACCAAAAAGGTCTGGACGTATTTGACCGCATGCAGACCTTTTTCAGACGCGGCAACCCATGGTGATTGCAGCTAGAGATAGCCGTTGACGATGTTCTCCAGCAGCTCCTGACGCCCTGATCGGGGCTCTGGCACGATATTTTCGGCCAGAACACGTGCTTCAATGTCTTCAAGCGACTGATCGGTGAGCATCGCCGCGGCCGGCTTTTGCGCCCAACCAGCATAGCGCTCGGCCCGCATATCTTCCAAGATGCCGTCTTCAAGCATCCGGGCGGCCGCTTTGAGACCGCGTGCACACACATCCATCGCACCGATATGCGCGATTAGAAGATCATCAGGGTCGATTGATTGGCGCCGCAATTTGGCATCGAAATTCGTGCCGCCGGTCGTAAATCCGCCGCCGCACAAAACCTCATAATAAGCAAGCGCCACTTCAGGCACATTGTTGGGGAACTGGTCTGTGTCCCAACCGGACTGATAATCGTTCCGGTTCATATCGATGGAGCCAAAAATCCCCAGCGCATTGGCCATCGCCAATTCATGCTCAAACGAGTGACCGGCCAGGATCGCGTGACCCTGCTCGATATTGACCTTCACCTCGTTTTCCAGGCCATGCCGCTTCAAAAAGCCGTAAACGGTCGCCACATCATAATCATATTGATGCTTGGTCGGCTCCTGCGGCTTCGGTTCGATCAGGATCGTACCCCCAAAGCCAATCTTGTGTTTGTACTCGACAACAAGGTTCAAAAACCGGCCCAATTGGGCGTCTTCACGCTTCAGATCAGTGTTGAGGAGCGTCTCGTAGCCCTCACGGCCGCCCCAAAGTACATAATTTTCGCCGCCCAACTTCTGCGTGGCATCCATGCAGCTCTTCACCGTCGCTGCGGCGAAGGCGAATACATCAGGGTCAGGATTTGTTGCTGCACCGCCCATAAAACGTCTGTGTGAAAACAGATTAGCCGTGCCCCACAATAACTTTACGCCGGTAGCTTTTTGTTTTTCCCCGAGATAATCCGTGATCTCTTCCAACGCCGCCTTGTTCTGCGCAAAACTGTCCCCCTCAGGCCGCACGTCAGCATCATGAAAACAATAATAGGGCGCGCCCAATAGCCGGAACATTTCGAAAGCGTAATCGGCTTTCTTCTTGGCCAAATCCATGGTGTCGCCGGGAAACCAAGGGCGTTCAAACGTTTGGCCACCAAAGGGATCGCCGCCTGGCCAGACAAAATTGTGCCAGTAGCAAACTGCAAAACGCAAATGCTCTGCGGCGGTCTTACCCGCAATCATTTCCTGTGGGTCGTAGTGGCGAAAAGCGAGCGGGTTGGTTGATGCTGTCCCCTCAAAGCGGGCCGGCTCTGAGATGGAAAAAAAATCTTTTTTCATGATGTGGTCCTCCCAGGCCCCGATTAGCGCGTTTGAACCCTAATTTCGACTGTTAGTAAAAAATATGTGTAGTCAATTGACTTAAATTAGGACAAATTCCATTTTGGAATGGATTTGTAGTAGATTTCTACTAAAGCTTACGCTGCGAGATATTGACGTAAGCTTATTTTCAGCTATCCGGTGTCTATCTCGTAGTGAGATGTGGCGCTGATCACCGGCTGATGTGGTGTCGAGTTTAATTATCGCGGGCAGATGTCCGCCACAAGAAAACTGTAACGAGCTTTCCCGACTTGCCCCAAGGGAGAGAGTCCTCGATGCAGTCAGAGCTGGCCTGGTGGTGCCCCTGCCAGGTCAGCTCGCTCTTTTTATGGGCCTGTTTTTTCGACGTGCTATTGTTTACGCCGGGCGTACAAGTCGAGCCGGTGGTGAACAATCTCATAACCAAGTTCGGCCGCGATCTCGGCCTGCAGCTTCTCGATCTTGTCGGAGCGAAACTCCACAACATCCCCCGTATCGACATCTATGATATGGTCATGATGCGGCGCGTCGGTTGTTTCGAACTTGGCAGGCACACCCTCAAAACTTAAGCGCTGCACAACGCCGTTCTCCTCCAGCACCGTCAATGTACGGTAGATGGTGGACAGCGAAACGGTGGGGTCAATTGCCGACGCGCGTACCAGCAATTCATTGGCATCAGGGTGATCTTTGGCACCGGCAAGAACCGACAAAATGGCCTGCCGTTGCCGCGTGATACGCACGCCGCGATCCCGCAAAGCGTTTTCCAAGATCTCGTAATTCTCGGCCTTCACCATACCGCCTTCTTGCTTATTCGTCGGCCGGTTTCAAGTTACGCCAAATCTTTCTTGCAAATCATTCTCATGTGCATTGACATTGGGGCAAGCTCCCATAGATTGCGAAAAAACACGCAAATGGGATCCAATAAGATGACACGCTTGCTTCGCACGTTCGCTGTTTCTGTTTTTTCCGTTATGATCGCCGCTGCGCCCGCAGCAGCAGAAAAACTCAAAGCCGTAACCACTTTCACCGTGATCGCGGACATGGCGCGCAATGTTGCCGGCGACGCCGCAACCGTAGAATCGATCACCAAGCCGGGTGCGGAAATCCACGGCTATGAGCCCACACCGCGCGATATCTTGCGGGCACGCGATGCCGATCTCGTGCTCTGGAACGGGCTCAACCTGGAACTGTGGTTCGAGCAGTTCTTCCGTAATCTGCCAGACGCAACATCTGTTACCCTGACAGACGGCATTGAGGGGCTTCCGATCGCCGAAGGAAGCTATGAGGGCAAGCCGAACCCGCATGCTTGGATGTCTCTATCGAACGCCGAAATTTACGTCGACAATATCGCGGCCGCCTTTGCCGAGGCCGATCCCCAGAATGCTGAAACTTACCGCGCCAACGCCGCCTCTTATAAGCAGCAGATCGCCGATGTGATCGCGCCGATGCGCGAGGCGATTCGCGCCCTGCCCGAGGAACGGCGCTGGCTGGTCACCTGTGAGGGCGCATTTTCGTACCTCGCCAAGGATTATGACCTGAAAGAACTCTACCTGTGGCCGATGAACGCCGATCAGGTGGGCACACCGCAACAGGTCCGCAAGGTCATCGACGGCGTGCGCGAAAACAACATCCCCACCGTGTTCTGCGAATCAACGGTCAATACTGATCCGGCAGAGCAGGTCGCGCGTGAAACAGGCGCACGCTATGGCGGGGTGGTTTATGTCGACAGCTTGAGCGAGGCCGATGGCCCGGTGCCGACCTATCTCGACCTGCTGCGCGTTACGAGCGAAACGATCCTCAAAGGCTTGGAAGATCAGGACAGTTGATGGCACCAGCGCAAGCAAATAGGCAAGGCATTGTCGTTGAAGACCTCGCGGTCACCTACCGCAATGGGCATGTTGCACTGCGCGATACATCCTTCACCTTGCCGACCGGCACGATTGCAGCGCTGGTTGGCATTAACGGATCGGGCAAATCAACGCTTTTCAAGTCGATCATGGGTTTTGTCCCGGCTGCCTCTGGCACGATCAGCGTGCTGGGCAGATCGGTAAAGGATGCTCTGCAGCGCAACCTGATCGCCTATGTACCGCAGGCCGAAGAGGTCGATTGGTCATTCCCGGTTCTGGTTGAAGATGTGGTCATGATGGGCCGCTTCCCGCACATGAACATGTTCCGTATCCCCGGCAAGGCCGACCGCGCCGCTGTCGATCAGGCACTGGCGCGGGTGAACATGCTCAAATACCGCAAGCGGCAAATCGGAGAATTATCCGGCGGCCAACGCCAACGCGTATTTCTGGCGCGCGCCCTTGCCCAGGATGGCCAAGTCATCCTGCTCGACGAACCCTTTACCGGCGTTGACGTCAAGACCGAACGGCAGATCATCGATCTGCTGCGGGCCTTGCGCGATGAGGGCCGTGTCATCCTGATATCGACTCACAATCTGGGGTCGGTCCCGGAGTTCTGCGACCGGACAATCCTGATCAAGGGCACCGTATTGACCTACGGGCTGACGGATGAGGTGTTCACGCCGCAAAACCTGTCCATGGCCTTTGGCGGGGTCCTGCGCCAGTTCACGCTTGGCGGCCAGCAATTGCACGATGATGATGATGAACGCCAGGTGACGATCTACACCGACGATGAGCGACCCTTCGTGCTGTACGACGACAAGCCTGGTGAGAACATCACCGATGATTGACTATCTCGCCCAGCCCTTTGCCTACCAATACATGATCAATGCCATGTGGGTCTCAGCACTGGTCGGTGCCGTATGCGCGTTCCTGTCCTGCTATCTTATGCTCAAAGGCTGGTCATTGATTGGCGATGCGCTGAGCCACGCCATCGTGCCCGGCGTGGCCGGAGCCTACATGCTGGGTCTGCCCTTCGCTCTCGGTGCGTTTCTCGCAGGCGGCCTGGCGGCCGGCTCGATGCTCTTTTTGAACAACAGAACGGGCCTGCGACAGGACGCGATCATCGGGCTGATCTTCACATCCTTTTTCGGCCTTGGCCTCTTCATGGTGTCGCTGTCACCGACATCGGTTGACATCAAGACGATTACGCTTGGCAACATCCTCGCCATTACACCCGCCGACACGCTGCAGCTTGTTGTGATTGGCCTCGTAACGTTGGCCATTTTGACCGCCAAATGGAAGGATTTGATGCTGGTCTTCTTCGATGAAGACCATGCCCGCTCAATCGGCATCAGGCCGGAACTCTACAAGGCGCTTTTCTTCACGCTCCTGGCGGCAAGCTGCGTTGCCGCCCTGCAGACTGTTGGCGCCTTCCTGGTCATCGCCATGGTCGTAACTCCCGGCGCAACCGCTTACCTGTTAAGCGACAGGTTTCCGCGCGTCCTCATCATCGCCATCGCGATCGGCATTATCTCATGTTTTCTCGGTGCTTACTTGTCATTCTTCATCGATGGCGCAACTGGCGGGATCATCATTTGCCTGCAAACACTGGCGTTTCTGACCGCCTTCGTCTTCGCGCCCAAACACGGCATCCTCGCCGCGCGCCGCCGTGGCCGCCAAGGTCAGATGCCGCAACAACCGGCCCAAAATGAACGCCCCCAGGAAGCAGCCCTGCTGCCCATGGAGGCTGCCGAATGATCGCCGAGCTGCTCCTGCCGTTTCAACTGCCTTTCATGCAGAACGCCTTTCTGATCAGCGCCATCATTGCCGTGCCGACCGCCCTGCTCTCCTGCTATCTGGTGTTGAAGGGTTGGTCGCTGATGGGCGATGCGATTTCCCACGCCGTTCTGCCCGGGATCGTGCTCGCCTACATCGCAAGCATCCCTCTGATCATCGGCGCTTTCATCTCCGGCATGATCTGCGCCCTGGCGACCGGCTATATCGCGGACAATAGCCGCGTAAAGCGCGACACGGTGATGGGCGTTGTTTTCGCCGGCATGTTTGGCCTCGGTTTGGTGCTCTACACCCAGGTCGCCACAAGCCTGCATCTCGACCACATTCTGTTCGGCAACATGCTGGGCGTTGGCCCCGACGATCTATGGACCGCCGGCATTGTCGGCGCGCTCGTCTCCCTGGCCATTCTTGTGCGGTGGCGCGATTTGCTCGTCCATGCCTTTGATGAAACCCATGCCCGCGCTATCGCTCTGCCGGTGCATCTGTTCCACTATGGCCTACTTGCCGCCATATCGCTGACGATCGTGGCCACCTTGTCGGCAGTCGGCATCATCCTCGCCATTGGCCTGCTGATTGCGCCGGGCGCCATTGCCTTTCTGATCACCCGGCAGTTCGGCAAAATGCTGTTTGCTGCAATGGCCATCAATGTCATCGCCGGTGCCCTCGGCGTTTACGCCAGCTTCTTTCTCGACAGCGCGCCGGCCCCGACCATCATCCTGATTTTGACGGCGGTTTTCATCGCTGTCTTTATCTGGCGTGAAGTGCAGAACGCCCGCGCGACAGCCTCAGCCCTGCACGTCGGCGATGAAAGCCTTGATGATGTCTGAAAGGATCGGCGCCTGCTCAATGCACGGCAGATGCCCGCAATCTTTTATCTCATCATAGCGCCCATCGGGCACAAGCTTGGATAGTTCCAGCGCAAGGCTCGGTGGCGTCACCAAATCCTGGTCACCCACAATCACCGAGACGGGCATCGGAAGCGTCGACGAACTCTCCGTCAGATCCGCATCGCGGATCGCAGCGCAGGTGCCGATATAGCCTTCCACCGGCTGCCGAGAGACCATGTTTTGGTAGCCGGGCACCTCATGCGCATTTTGTTCAGCCCACGCCTTTGTGGTCCAGCGCTCAACGATTTGTGGCGCTAGCGGCGCGATACCGCCATCCCGTACAGCCTGTATCCGGTCTTCCCAGTTTTGCGCCGGGCCGATCTTGTGCCCGGTATCAGTGAGCAAAAGCCCCTTGACCAGATTATTGCGCTGCGCAGCCAATGCCTGCGCAATCAGGCCACCGACCGAAAGACCGCAGACATACGCGCCTTGAATGCCCAAAAAATCCATCAGTCCAGCAAGATCGCGCGCGTGCAGATCAATGGAATAGTCTTCACCACCGACATCGGACAGACCGTGACCACGCTTGTCATAGGTGACGATCTGCATGTCGCCGACGAGCCGCACAATCACATCACGCCAGATCCGGAAATCCGAGCCGAGCGAATTGGAAAACACAATGACCGGCTTGTCCTTCGGCGCGCCGATGATCTGATAATGAAGGGTGATATCGTTGATTTTGGCAAACTGCATGCCAGCGCCTTGCCACGTTGGCAAAGCCGGTTCAACCGTCAGCTGACTTCGCGCACCGCCGCATAGGCCTTTTTGTAGCGTCCATGCGCGTCCGAAAATGCATCGGCAAGGCTTCGGTCCGGCTCGAAAACCGTTTCCATCGGCGGCGGGGCCAGAAATTCTTCCGGAACGCCATGGACCGCCATCATGGCGAGCCGTGCTGCGCCAAAGGCCCCGCCAAAATCACCGGCCACAGGTCGGCTGACCGGTGCACCAAGCGATGTAGCTAGCGCCTTGAGCCAATAATCGGACCGGCTCCCGCCCCCGACAGCAATCAACTGGCTGATATCTGTGCCGGTTTGCGCCAGCGCATCGCGGCAATCGCGCATCGCATGCACAACCCCTTCCATCACCGCCTGCGCAATCGCGGTACGGTCGGCAACATGCTCGATCCCCAAAAGCGCGCCGCGCACATTGGCATCATTGTGTGGTGTGCGTTCGCCGCCAAGATAAGGCAGGAACAACGCCCTGCCCGGCGCGCGCAGTTTATCCAACGGCGCAGCCAGCTCGGCCGCCGTTGATCCGGTCAACCGCGCATACCACTCCAGCGAGTCTGTTGCTGAAAGGATCACGCCCATCTGGTGCCAAACATCCGGCAGCGCGTGGCAAAAAGTGTGTACAGCCGTGCCGGGATCAGGCGTATAGGCGGCGCAAGAGGCAAAAAGCACGCCAGACGTCCCAAGCGACGCAAAGGCCGTGCCAGGGCTGGCAACACCCACCCCGATGGCCGACGCCGCATTGTCACCCCCGCCGCCGGCGACAACAACGTCTGGGCGCATACCAAAACGCGACGCCAAGTCTGCGCGGAGCTGGCCGCTACTTTCCGAACCCTCGACCAGCGCCGGCATGTGCGCGCGATCCAACCCCGTTGCCGCCAACAGCGCATCATCCCAATCGCGTTTGCCGACATCAAGCCAACTCGTGCCCGCACTATCCGACATCTCGGAGACATGATCACCGGTCAGCCACAAACGCAAATAGTCTTTTGGCAACAATATCTTGGCAGTCTTTTTGAAGATGTCCGGTTCATAGTTTTTGACCCATGCCAACTTCGGTGCGGTGAACCCGGGAAAGACGATATTCCCCGTGCGCTCACGCCAGATTGGATCAGCATCAAAAGCCGCCGCTTCTTCGGCTGACCGCGTATCATTCCATAAGATACACGGCCGCAGCACCTTGTCCGCAGCATCCAAAAGCGTCGCACCATGCATCTGGCCCGAAAGGCCGATGGCTTGCACCTGATCAAGCGTGTGCCGGGATGCCAACGCCCCCAGCACGGCTTCGGCGGCAGTGATCCAGCTGTCGCCATCCTGTTCCGACCACCCGGCATGCGGGCGTTCAACTGTCAGGGGCGCGTGCGCCTCATCAACGATCACCTGACGATCATCGACAAGGATGGCCTTCAGGCCCGATGTACCAAGATCAAGCCCGACAAACATGCGCCTACGCGGCCAATTGTTCGGGCTTCTTGCCGGCAATGATCATTGCCAGCAGATCGTCGGTCGTTACCTCGTCAACATTGACCACACCGACCAATTGCCCGTTTTTCATCACAGCCGCCCGGTCGCACAATTCTTTGACCTGGTGCACATCATGGTCGATCAGGAAGATGCCAAGACCGTCCTTCTTCAACTCATGGATCAATTCAGCAACCATCTGCGTTTCCTGCGGACCAAGCGCCGCGGTCGGCTCATCCATGATCAGGATCTTGGCGTTGAAATAGACCGCGCGCGCGATCGCCACCGATTGGCGTTGACCGCCCGACAAGGCCGAAACCGGCGCCGAAAACTTTTTAAAGTTCGGGTTCAAGCGGCCCATGATCTTGCGGGTCTCCGCTTCCATCCCGGCATCGTCGACAAAGCCCAGAGGCGTTGTCAGTTCGCGACCGAGAAACAGGTTCGAGGCGGCATCCAGATTGTCGGCCAGCGCCAAGGTCTGGTAGATCGTCTCGATATTATAACCACGCGCATCGCGCGGATTACGGATCGTCGCCTGGTTTCCATTGACGAAGATCTCGCCGCCATCGGCCTGATAGGCACCCGACAGGCATTTGATCAGGGTCGATTTGCCCGCGCCATTGTGGCCAAGCAGACCGACAACTTCACCGGGAAACAAATCGACCGTCACATGATCAACGGCTTTCACCCCGCCAAACGCGATGGAAATGTCCCGCATCTCAACAAGCGGTGTTCCGGAACGGTCAACCATCATTTGTCTCCTGTGCGTTTGCGGTAGATGATGTCGATCAGAACAGCTGCCACCAGCACGGTGCCCACGACAATGTTCTGGAACGGTGCATCCACGCCAACCATCGCCATGCCAGACTGCAGCGACTGCATGATCAAGGCGCCAAGGATCGCGCCATAGATCGTACCCAACCCGCCCGACAGGGCCGTACCGCCGATGACGGCGGCCGCAATGACGCGCAGTTCGTCAAGCGTACCAATGTCGTTGGAGTGGAACGTCAGGCGCGCCGACGCGACAATCGCGGAAACGGCACAAAGCGCGCCCATGATCATGAACACTTTGACCGTCAGCATACGTGTATTGATGCCTGACAGCTCCGCCGCATCCGGATTACCACCGGTGGCAAAGATATAACGCCCGAGCCGCGTGCGTTTGGCCACCATCGTCATCACAATGGCAACGGCAATCAGCAGCAGCACCGAGATCGGCAGGCCATAGCCAACGGAGATGCCCTCCGGCATTGTCTCCCCGCGCGCCTCAAACATGCGCCGCAGCCGGTTGACCGGAATTTCATAGGAATTGAGGATCGCGATAAAGCCCATGATCGCACCGACCGTAATGGCAGCAAGCGCTGCTTCGGCCCATGCGGGTTTGACCGGAAACTCATGCGAAATCTTGTTGCGGCGCGCTGACAGGATTGCCGCCACCGCTGCAATTGACGCAATGATGCCGAACACCCAGCTCCAGGTTTCCCCCAGCGTGCCGCCAATGCCGCCAAAAAGCTGGAAATTGCCGTCGAGCGGCCCGATCGTCTGACCATTGGTCAGATACCAGGCAACGTTCCGCCACACGAGAAGACCGCCAAGGGTCACGATAAAGGCCGGGATCGTCAGATAACCAACCAGATAGCCGTGGAAGGCCCCAATCGCCACACCGGTGGCAAGGCCGACGATAATCGCAATCGGCGCCGTCATCGGATTGTTGAGGCCAAGCCCAAGCAATTCCGGCGCGACAAAGGTCTGCGTCATCGCCATCATCGCCGAACAGGTCGCCAAGAGCGATCCGACCGACAGATCAATGTGCCGCGTGACAATGATGAACACCATACCGGTCGCCATGATGCCAACCGACACCGTCTGAATGGTGAGGTTGAAAATGTTGCGCGGCGTCAAAAAGCGGCCATCAGTGATGAAATGGAACACCAGGCACAGCACCACAAAGGCACCGATCATGCCCAACAGGCGTGTATCAACTTCAAGCGTTTGTAAGAAAGACTTGCGTGCCGCAGTTTGCGTTGCAGGCGCGCCGTCGGTGACCGTCGTGTCACTCATGGGCTGCTCCACCATAGGGCTGATAGACAACCGCCGCCCGGTGGGGCGGCGGCATTATTAAGCTAATCCAAGGCGATCAGTTACAAGGAGCCGGGCCGCCGGAAACGCCTTGGCAAAGGGCTTCCTGCGAAATCCAGCCAGCGTCAACGACAGCGGTCAGATTGTCAGCTGTTACCGGCACAGGTGCCAGGAAACGGGCTGTCATTTCAGTACCGCCAGGGGACGTCCACTTTGATGACCCTTCAATGTCGGTCATCATCGCGCCTTCGTCCATGCCAGCCAGGGCAACAGCGATTTCACCGGCTGCTTTGCCGAGCTCGCGAGCATCTTTCCAGACCGAAACAGTCTGCGTACCAAGCGCAACGCGGTTCAGCGCAGCGTGGTCACCATCCTGGCCGGAAACCGGAATGCCTTCCATGCCTTGTGCTGTCAGCGCCGCAACAACACCACCGGCGGTGCCATCGTTGGAAGCAACCACCGCATCCACATTATTGTCTTGCGCAGTCAGGATCTGTTCCATGTTGCGCTGAGCGTTGGCTGGCAGCCAGCCATCGGTGTAGGCTTCACCAACAATATTGATTGCGCCGGAATCAATAGCTTCCTGCAGAACCTCTTGCTGACCACCACGCAGGAAGTCGGCGTTCGGATCTGTTGGCGAACCCTTGATCATGACATAGTTGCCCTCAGGCTGTGCAGCCAGAACGGCACGGGCCTGCATGCGGCCAACTTCGATATTGTCGAATGTCAGGTAGAAGGCACGTGGATCTTCGATCAGGCGGTCATAGCCAACCACCGGAATGCCCTCATCGGCAGCCGCTTGGACAGCCGGGCCAATTGCTTGCGCATCTTGAGCAAGAATGATCAGCGCGTCGACGCCCTGTGCAATCAAGCTCTCAATGTCGGACAATTGCTTGGCGGAAGATGACTGCGCGTCAGCAGAAACATAGGTTGCACCAGCTGCGTCAAGCGCTGCCTTGATGGCTGCTTCATCTGTTTTCCAGCGCTCTTCCTGGAAGTTCGACCAGCTCACGCCAACGGTGACGCTGTGGCTTTCTGCGAATGCAGTTGAAGTAAGAGCTACGGACATAGCCGCAGCAAGCACGAGTGCTTTGCGCATATAAGTTCCTCCCTTATGCGTGACGTCCGCTTGTATCGCGAAGTCGTCTGCGCAGATATTCGCATAATAAATTCAGTTGTCAAATTTATTTGACGAATTTTTTGAATGGTTTTATAGTTTTTGTGGGAGGAAGGCGCGTGCGTCGCATCATTTAGGTGCAGCGCAGCGAAATTCAGTCGGAATTACGTTGGCGCCTAAATTAAATGCTAAATACCAGCAATCACTCGGTTATTGACCGGGTCAATCATGGCGTAGGATGCGGGCCGCTCATTGTTGGCGGGCACGGCCGCATGACCACAACAAAGCAGCAAATCTACGAGGCGATCCGCGCCCAGGGGCATGTCGCACGCGTCGACATCTCAAAGACGGTCGGCGTCAGCGCCGGTTCGGTCACGACCATCACTGCCGAGCTGATCAATGAGGAATTGGTGTGCGAAGTCGAAGAGCCCCGCGACCTTGAAGCGGGCCGCGGCCGCCCTCCCGTCTCCTT
>JBCCRB010000020.1:0-14923 GCA_039208465.1 Pseudomonadota bacterium | reverse complement strand
TGAAGCCAATGGCCGCCGCTACCAACAAATCCAGTGCCAATACGCGGTCCGGTAATGTTGGACCAGAAATGACGCGTGCAATTGTGATGATGAATGAAACGCTCAACAAGACCAGCGCGATTTGTACTGATAGATCCAGAAAAGCCTGCGGGGTCATCTGAACGCCTCCAGTATTTTACGTTCGAAGCCGCTGGCAATGTCTTCCTTGATCGCTTCGGGATCGGAGCAATCAAGCGCGTGGATATAAAGATGCGTGCGGTCAGTTGAGACATCGACCGACAGGGTTCCCGGCGTCAGCGTGATCAGATTGGCAAGCAGGGTGATCTCAAAATCACGGTCGACTTTGAGCGGATAGGCGATGATGCCGGGTTTCAAATTCATCGGCGCCGGGTTGGCGACCAACCAGGCAACGCGGGTTGCAGACTGGATCAGCTCATAAACGAACAGCAGCATAAGCGACACGACGCGTTTCAGGCGCGAGAAATAGCCGACCGAGCCGACCTGTTCGCGGATCAGAGACAGCGCCAGCGCGCCAAGCGCAAAGCCAAACAGCAGATTGGCCAGGTCAAACGAGCCGGACACACCCGCCCAAGCCAGGGCCAACAACACATTTGCAAGCAACAGGTTCATTGTGAAACCTCATTGATGGCATCGCCCATCTGCGCCGTTTCCTGCGGGAAGACCGCGTCAATATAAAGGGTCGGGTTGAGCAGTTCGCCGGCCACCCGGTCGGCGATCTGGATAAAGGGTTCAGGGTAAAGCCCTGCGACCAGGCTGGCACCGAGCAGCGCGACCGTTGCCGCCACGCCCAGGCGATCCAGAGGCGGTGCCTCATAGGTGCCCTCTTCCGGCGTGCGGCTTTGCTGGCTGCGCCAGAAGGAAAAGCCGAAGATGCGCACCAGCGCGATCGTCGTCAGCAGGCCGGAGAGCAGAATTGCGCCGGCCAACCACCATATGCCGACATCGATCGAGGCTTTGACCAAATAGATTTTGGGCCACAGGCCGGACAAAGGCGGCAGGCCCGATGCGGACAGGACGATCAGCAGGAAGGTGAAGGCCAGGCCCGGATACTTAACGTAAAGCCCGCCGGCGCGGTGCAAATCAAACGTGCCCATCTGCGCGCCCATAATACCGATGATCAGATAAAGCGCGGTCATCATGACCATGGAATGCATGGCATAGAAGATGGTGCCCGATAGTGCGGTCGGGCTGGCCAGCGGCAGACCGGCCAGCATGATACCGATGCCGGAAATCACGATGAAACCGAGCGCGCGGCGCATATCGGATTGGGCCAGCGCGCCGAGCGCACCGAGGATCATGGTCGCGGCGGCCACGATCGCGATGGTCAGGGACAGGCCGGGCAAATCGACCGGGAACATGGTCATGAACAGGCGCAAAAGCGCATAGATGCCGACCTTGGTCAGCAAGCCGGCAAAGACCGCCGAGACCGAGATCAGGGGCGTGTGATAGGAGGCCGGTAGCCAGGCGTTGAGCGGAAATGCGGCCGCCTTCATGGCAAAGGCAAACAGGAACAGGGCGGCAATGGTGGCGCGCGGCCCGATCTCGCTCATCTCAGCGGATTTGCGTGCGATATCGGCCATGTTGAGCGTGCCGAACACGCCGTAGGTATAGGCAACAGCGATCAGGAAGAAGGTCGTCGCGACAAGGTTGAGAAAGGCATATTTGAGCGCGCCGTCGAGCTGTTCGCGCCGTGATCCCAGCACAATCAGGCCAAACGAGGCGATCAGCAGCACCTCAAACCAGACATAGAGGTTGAAGATGTCCCCAGTCAGAAAGGCCGTGGCGACGCCAGCCAGCATGATCAACAGGAACGGGTAAAAACCATAGCGCCGTTCCGACTTGTCGGCATCGCCCATCGCGTAAACGCCGACCGCGAGCCCGACAAAGCCGGTGGCGAGCGCGAAAATCGCGCCCATCAGATCAACGACAAAGGTAATGCCGAAGGGTGGCAGCCAGCGGCCCATGGCCATGACGACCGTGCCGTTCTCAATGACATTGATGGCAAGGCCGAGCGTTGCCAGGAAGAACAGCATCAGGCCGGCGATGGCCATTTGCGTTTGCTGGGCCACGTTTTTGCGCATCATCAGGCACAGCGCACCGAAGGCAAAGCCAATGCAGAGCGGGGCGACGACCAGCCAATCGGCGAGCGCCGGTTCAGGCAGCAGCATGGCGTCTGCCAGATCGATCTTGGGTTTTTCCGCCGTCGCCATGGTTCAGTACCCTATCGGTGGTTCGGCGGCGTCTTCGGGTTCTGCGACGCGCATATGGTCGGAATCATCGGAATCGAGTTCCTGATAGGCCCGGAACACCAACACCAGAAGGAACGCAAAGAAGGAAAAAGCAATCACGATGGCCGTCAGCACGAGCGCCTGGGGCAAGGGGTTCGCGATCCCCTCAACCGGTACATAGGCGTCGGAAGCAATGAAAGGCGGCACTTCGCGGGTCAGCCGTCCGGCGGTGAAGATCGTCAGATTGACGCCGTTGGACAATAAGGCGATGCCCAAAATGATGCGCACGACATGGCGCGACAGCATCAGGTAAATGGAGACCGCGAAGAACAGGCCCGTGAGGGCGACCATTGCCGTTTCCATCAGTCACGCTCCCTTTCTTCCAAGGCAAGCGCGGTGGACGCGATGGACCCCAACACGACCAGATAGACGCCGATATCGAAGACCAAGGTCGTCGACAGCTTCAATTCAACGCCAAAGACGGTCGGGTAGACCCATAGGCCTGTCATGAAGGGCACCCCGGCGAAAAGCGACATCAGGCCGGCGATGGTGGCCATAAACAGGCCGAAACCGGATATGGCCATCGGATGGAAACGAATTGCACGGCGCACCGGCGAAACGCCGACCGCGATGCCGTAGATTGCCAAGGCTGATGCGGCGATCAGCCCGCCGATGAAGCCGCCGCCTGGCTCATTGTGGCCCCTGAGCAGGACAAAAATCGAGTAGAGCAGCATTAGCGCTGAAATGTAGGGCGCGGTGGCGCGGAAGATCAGTGTGCGCATTATTGTCCCTCCCCGCTTTTGTCGGTGATGCCGGCCAGCACCGCCTTGCGCCGACCCTTCGGCACGATGCGGATCAGCGCCAGGATGGCAAGGCCAGAGACCATGACAACGGCAATCTCGCCGAACGTGTCAATACCGCGGAAGTCGACGAGGATGACGTTCACGATGTTTCGCCCCTGCGCGATCGTGTAGGAATATTGCGCAAAGAAGTCCGACAGGCTGGTGTCGAGGGTGGTTTGGATAACACCCAGCAAGATCAGGCTGAACGCAATGCCAGCGGCAGCCGCGATCGTGCCGTCGAGCGTAACCTGGCGCCATGAGCGGTGGTCGGAGGGCGACAGTCGCAGCCGTGTCATCACGAGCGCCAGGACTACAACGGACAAGGTCTCAACCATGAATTGCGTGAATGACAGATCCGGCGCGCCGTTGAGCATGAAGATGACCGCCACGGCGAAACCCTGAATGCCGAGACACACAATAGCGGTGAGCCTGTCTTTGGCCCAGACCACGGCGATGATGCCGATGGCGGCGATCAACACAATCGCCCATTCATAGATGAACATGCGCGGGAAGCCCGGCAGTTCCGGCCATTCGTTCCAGATTCCCATAGTAGTCAGCATGAAGGCGGCGAAAAACGCAAAAATCAGCGTCAGATAGATTTCCAGGCGTCCGCTCTGCACAAGGCGGGTGATGGCGGTCGCGCCGCGCACCAAGCCGGCCATCAACTGGTCGAAGCCAACATCCGGGCCCCAGAAATTGATCGCTGCGACAAGCGCGGCGCGGATCCGATCAACCCGCCAATAGAGCAGTGCGCCGATCGCGACGGTCAGGATCGACAAATAAAGCGCGACACCGGGCTTGGGCAGCAGCGAGATCTTGATTTGCACCGCCTCGCCGATGACGGCGCTTGCCATCGGGCTGGAAAACAGCGCGTGGTATTGCGGCGACAGGACCGCCGACATCAGGCTTGCCAGCGCCAGCACGACGGGGCCGGCGAGCATCAGCACCGGCGCTTCATGGGCCGCTTTCGGGGTTTCGATCTTCGGTCCGAGGAAGGGTTTGAGCGCCACGACGAACCCGATGACAAACATCAGCGCGTTGCCGATTATCGCGGTCGCGGTCACCAGGAGCGACCAGGGATCGGCAGCGGCAACGCCATAATAGATCTCTTCCTTGGCCAGAAAGCCGGTAAAGGGCGGCAGGCCACCCATCGACAGGGCCGAGAAGATTGCAGCGCCGAAGGTGATCGGCATCAGGGACAACAGCCCGCCCAAACGACCGACGTCGCGCGTACCCGCCTCATGGTCGACATTGCCGGCGACCATGAAGAGTGCGCCTTTGAACAGCGAATGCGCGATCAGATAAAGGACGGCGCCCTCAATGGCTTTGTGTGTGCCAAAGCCGGTCAGCATCACCAGCAGGCCGAGCGAAGCAACGGTCGTGTAGGCCAGCATCAGTTTCAAGTCTGATTGGCGCACGGCGAGCACGGTACCGACCAACAGCGTTACGCCACCAAACAGCGGCAAAATGGTTTCCCACAGCACGGTGTGCCCCATGGCCGGGTTCAGGCGCATCACAAGATAAACGCCCGCCTTGACCATGGTTGCCGAGTGCAAATAGGCCGACACAGGGGTCGTCGCTTCCATCGCGTTGGGCAGCCAGAAATGAAGCGGAAACTGCGCCGATTTGGAAAACGCACCGCACAGGACCAGGATCAGCGCGGCCAGATAGAAAGGGCTTTCGCGCAAAATGTCGCCGGAGGCGAGCAGCAGCGAGAATTCCGAGACGCCTGTGATGTTCCAGATCATGATCAGGCCTGCGAGCAGGATCAGGCCGCCGGCCCCGGTCACCACAAGGGCTTGCGTGGCCGAGCGGCGCGAGCGCTCCGCGTCATGTTTAAAGCCGATCAAAAGGAACGAGGTGATCGAGGTCAGTTCCCAGAAGACGAAGAACATGAAGAAGGAATCGGACAGGACCAGGCCCTGCATGGCGCCCATGAACATCAGGATGAAGCTTAAAAAGCGCCCCTGCTGCGGGTGGCCCTTCATGTAACCGCCGGCGTAAAGGACGATGAAGGTGCCGATGCCGGTGATCAGCAGCGCAAAGACGAGCGACAGCCCGTCGATAAACCAGGAAAAATTGACGTTAAACGACGGTATCCAGGGATAGCCGCCGGTTGCGCGTTCACCGGCCGCGATATCAGGGATGAACCCGGTCCAATGCCAGAACAAAAAGGCCGGCACGATCGCCAACACCCAGGCACCCTGCGATCCCATGCCCCGCATGATGGCGGGCGCGATGAAAGCGGCCAGAAACGGCAGGAAGAATGCGAGAAAGGTCAGGTCCATCGTGCGTTTGTGGGCCTAAATGTTAGAAGCGTCGACGTATTTTTTTCCAAAGTCCCAGCGGTCTAGGTCGTTTTCAAATGCACGGCAAGCGCGACCAATTGGGCATGGCGGCGAATTTGCGGATGCCTTTTGCCTGATCAAGCAGCACCACTTGCCCTGCCCGCGTAACCCGCCTACCTGTCGGACAAGTTATAAGGAACATCGAAGAATGGCGCTGAAAGTCGAAAAATCGGAAGCTGAGTGGAAAGAAGAGCTTACCCCCGAGCAATTTCGTGTGCTGCGCAAGCATGGCACCGAGCGGGCGGGCACATCGCCGCTCGATCATGAAAAGCGCGACGGCGTTTTCATCTGTGCGGGCTGCAACAACAAGCTTTTCCGTTCAGAGGCGAAATTCGACAGCGGCACGGGCTGGCCGAGCTTTTTTCAGCCGATCGAACCCGCTGCGGTGACTGAACACAAGGATCGCTCGTTTTTCATGGTGCGCACCGAAATCCGCTGCGCCGATTGCGATGGTCATCTGGGCCATGTGTTCAATGACGGGCCACAGCCCACAGGCCTGCGCTACTGCATGAACGGCGTTGCGATGCACTTTGTGGCGGATGAAGGCTGATCAGCTTTCGCCCGCTTCGGCCTCCTGCATCTTCTGGATGTGCGCGCCGTCAATCTCTTTGGCTTCAAGGTAGGCCGGGCGGCTGCGCAGCCTTTCCGCATAGGCTTCAAGCGCCGGCTTTACAGGCACCGTCTTGAACTTTAGGCCCCAATCGACTTGCGCCCCGACATAAATATCGGCGGCGGTGAACCGGTCGCCGCACACATAGGCGCGGTCCCGCATCAAATCTGACAGCACACCCATTGTCAGTTCATAATTGCCATAGCCCAAACGCCCTTGCGCGCGCGGCCCTCGGGCTTCCCACCCCATGGAATGGTTGACGATGGCCTGTTCCACCGGCCCGGTAGCAAAGAAGGTCCAGCGGTAATAATCGGCCTTTTCGGTCAGATTGTCAGGCTGCAGGCCTGCGTCGGGAAAGGCGTCAGCGAGATAAAGGCAGATCGCAGCGCATTCGGTGACGATATTGCCGTCATGCACGATGGTCGGCACTTTGCCCATGGGATTTAAGTCACGGTACGGTGGCGTCTTCATCGGCCGGCCAAAGTCGACAATGATTTCGTCATAGGCCGCGCCAGCCTCGTGCAGCGCCCAGCGGGCAATTTGCCCGCGGCTCATCGGATTGGTGTAGAATTTGATCGTCATGGAGCCCCTCCTTGATCAGGAAGGGTCCAGCTTTGACGATGATTATGCGCGGATCAAGACCAATCTATTGGGTCAGTGGCTTGGCGTATTTCATGTAGATCCAGCCCGGCTCATAGGTGCCGTTCAAATCCGGGTCATGGTAGAGTTCGCACCAGACGTAACGCACAACGGCGCGCTGCTTCGTGGCGGACATGCCGGCAATCTGATCCAGCAAGGCTGGTGCGTTTTTGCACTTGCCAGTCATCTGCAGCACGGTGCCATTGGGGTATGCGGCGCGTTTCTGGCTATACGGTGCCGGCCAGCGTCGCACATTCAGCGTGTCGCCAAATTCGACGTCGGTGACCTCCCAGGCAAAAAAGGTGGTTGCGCCCGCCATGGTCGGCAGGGCAACAAGCCCACTTGCCAACGCCATTGATGCTGCCAGTTTCGCGATATATCTCATGTCATTGTCTCCGGTGGTGATGGTGCCGGCAAAGCCTGCTTGGCGATGCCTCTAGCCTGGCCCCATTGAACCGTGGCTGATCCGGCCATTCACACTGCGTTAAGGAAAGAATTTCGCCATGACTGCACCCGCACCGCGCGCGCCCATCAAACCGCACAAAGATACAAGGCACGGCATTGAGCGCATTGATGATTATGCCTGGCTGCGGGCGGATAATTGGCAGGAGGTCTTCAAGGACACCTCGGTGCTTGATCCGGCGATCCGCGATTATCTGGAGGCTGAAAACGCTTTCCAGAAAGATTTTATGGCCGACACGCACGCGCTGCAGAAGACGCTGTTTGCGGAGATGAAGGGCCGCATCAAGGAAGATGATGAGAGCGTGCCGGCGCCCGACGGGCCTTTTGCCTATGGGACATCGTTCAAGAAAGGCGGGCAACAACCGCGCTATTACCGGGTTGCGCGCGACAATATCACCGGCGAGCGGCAGATCCTGATCGATGGCGACAAGGAGGCCGAGGGCAAGGATTATTTCAAGCTGGCTGGCACGGACCGCTCACCGGACCACAGCCAATTGCTGTGGGCCTATGATGACAAGGGCTCTGAATATTACACGGTGAAAATCCGCGATCTGGCGACCGGCAATGATCTGGACGACACGATCAAGGATATGGGAGGCGGTGCTGTTTTCACCGCCGGGGGCAATGGCGTGGTCTACACGCTGATGGATGATAATCACCGCCCATCGAAAGTTTTCTACCATAAGATCGGCACGCCCTCGTCGGATGATGTGCTGCTCTATGAAGAAGCCGATAGCGGCTTTTTTGTCGGTGTCAGCCGCAGCCGGCTCAATGATTTCATCGAAATCAACTGCCATGACCACCAGACCGCCGAAGCCCATCTGCTCGATGCGCATGATCCGGCCGCCGGATCGCGCATCGTTGAACCACGCCAGGTGGAGCATGAATATACGATCAGCGAAGGCGGCGATGTGCTGTTCATTCTGACGAATGCGGACGGGGCTAAGGATTTCAAGATCGTCGAAGCCCCGATCACTGATCCCGGCCGGGCCAATTGGCGCGAGATCGTGCCGCATGAGCCGGGCCGGCTGATCATCAGCCATGCGGCATATGCACGGCACCTTGTCTGGCTGGAGCGGCGCGATGCGCTGCCGCGGATTGTGATCAAGGATCGCGCGAGCGGCGAGGAGCATGCGATCGCGTTTGATGAAGAGGCCTATTCGCTCGGTCTGCAGGGGTCGGCAGAATTTGATACCGACATCATCCGGTTTTCCTATTCGTCGATGACCACGCCGAGCCAGACCTTCGATTATAATATGGCGACGCGCGAGCGCGTTTTGCTGAAGACACAAGAAGTGCCGTCCGGGCATGATCCGGCCGATTATGTGACGCAGCGTATCCAAGCGCCGTCGCATGATGGGACGCTCGTGCCGGTGACGTTGTTGATGCGGCGCGACACACCGCGTGACGGAAGCGCGCCGTGTCTGCTCTATGGCTATGGCTCTTACGGGATCACCATTCCGGCTGGCTTCAACACCAATTGCCTGTCGCTCGTTGATCGCGGTTTTGTCTACGCGATCGCGCATATTCGCGGTGGCATGGACAAGGGCTATGGCTGGTATGAGGACGGTAAGCGGGAGAAGAAAAAGAACACGTTTGAGGATTTCGTCGCCGCCGCCAAGCACCTCGTCGCGCAGTCTTACACGTCGCATGAGGCGATCATCGCGCAAGGCGGTTCGGCCGGCGGCATGCTGATGGGGGCCGTCGTCAACATGGCGCCGGACGCGTTTGGCGGCATCATCGCGGAGGTGCCGTTCGTCGATGTGTTGAACACGATGCTCGATGACACGCTGCCGCTGACGCCGCCGGAATGGCCCGAATGGGGCAACCCGATCGCGCATCGCGAAGCCTATGATTACATCGCCTCCTACTCGCCCTATGACAATGTCAGCGACAAGGCCTATCCGCCGATCCTGGCCGTTGGCGGGCTCACCGATCCACGTGTCACCTATTGGGAACCGGCCAAGTGGATCGCGCGGCTGCGCGCCGTTGCACCCGACGCCGGGCCCTATCTTTTGAAGACAAATATGGGTGCCGGCCATGGCGGTGCATCGGGTCGTTTTTCAAGGCTGGAGGAAGTCGCCGAGGTTTATGCGTTTGCGCTCAAGGTCGCGGGCAAAGCTGACGCGGCCTGACATTGCGCACCATTTTGGGCGCTATTCCCCGGCCAAAAAAGCACTTTAAGAGTGCTTGAATGATGAGTCATTTCAGCGGCTTACGCCATGCCGCTGAAAGACTGATTCCGGGACTTAACAAAGTGATTCCGGTTCTTAACAGATTGATTCACGCAGCCATTGAGCGTCAGTTGGCGTCAGGCAAGGGGGCGATCGCTTTGAGGTAAGCGGCGATAGCCAGCCGATCTTCAGGCGAGACATTGGCATAGTTTTTCACGACCGATGCCATGGTGCCGCCGAAGGAATTGAAGTCGGGTGTAAAGCCGCTTTCCAGCGAGAAGGCGATGTCATCTGCCGACCAGCTTTCAATGCCGTCGGGGTGTGGCGTGATGTTGGGGATGCCGCCTCGCCCGGACGGGTTGGGTGCACCGGCGAGCCAAACATCGGCGTTGAGCGCGCCGGCAAAATTGCGGCTCGTATGGCACTCACCGCAATGGCCCATGCCCTCTGTGAGATATTGGCCGCGCGCGATTTGTGGGTCGTCCGGCAGGCTAGCCGGATCGACAAAAGGGGCGTCCGACAGGAAGGCCAATTTCCACAGGCCGACGCCGCGGCGGATGTTGAACGGAAAGCCAAGCGCGGTCACCGGCTGGTCGGCTGGCGTGGCAATGGCGGGTAGTGTTTGCCAGAACGCCCAGAGGTCGGCGATGTCTTCATCGGTCATGCGCCTGTAGGATGCGAAGGGAAAAGCGGGATAGTAGTGCCGCCCGTCGGGCGACACGCCGGCGATGATGGAGGCGGCAAAGTCGGTGAGGCTCCAAGCGCCGATCCCGTCTTCGGGGTGCATCGAAATGTTCGGCGCGACGAAGGTGCCGAAATCGGATTGCAATTGATAGCCGCCGACAAGCTCAAGCCGCGCATCGCCATCGGCGCCCTGCACCGAATGGCAGGAGGCGCATCCGGCAAGCCAAAAAATTGTCTCGCCCCTGACCGCATCGGCATTATGCGCGGTGATGGCGGCGAGCCGCGTTGCTGACGGCGGCTGCGGGATGGTCAGCGCCCAAAATGCAATCGCGCCCGCCGCGATCAGAACGACCAGGGTCAGCGCGATGCGTTTCACGGGCTCAGCTCAGATCAATTGTCGGAGAGCTGGAATTTTTCGTGGCACGATCCGCATGATTGGCCGACTGGGCCAAAGACGGCGCGTGTCGCGTCCAGATCCGCGGGCGCAGCAGCGACTGCTGCGGCGGTAACCTCTTGGAACCTTGACACTTCGGCGTCAAAGCCGGCGCGGTCTTCCCAGATGGCGGGCGATGCTTTTGTCTCGCCGCCAGTTTCAGAGCCTTCAGGGAACAATTCGCCATAGCGCATCGCCACTTCATTCATGGTGGTGAACGAGGCCAGCACGACCGCGGCGTCAAAATCAGCCTGCCCGCGCACCATGCGCACGACCGGTCCAAAGGCACCACCGACCGACTTCATGGCCGCCTTGCGCTCGGCAATGGCATCTTGCGCGACAACGGTGGCCGCACCTGCGGCCAGCACGACGGCGGCGGCGAGCGTGATTTTCAGACTTTTTGAGAGGACAGGCATGCGAAACTTCCTTCATGGCTGAGGACAGGCCCAGCGCGATTGCACAGGCAGCCCAGTGGCTTTGTCGGGCTAACGCTTCAAGCCCACGGAAGAATTCTCGCCTATTTGTTAAAAATCAAGGGTCACTTTTGTGAACATATTGTAAAACGCCCGGCGGGTGCCGGGCGTCTTTTGTGATTTGACAGGGGAGCCGCCGCTTAGGCCGTTGCCGCCTCATACATCTCCAGCACATGATCCCAGTTGATCAGGCTGTCGACAAAAGCTTCCAGATATTTCGGGCGCGCATTGCGGTAGTCGATATAATAGGAGTGCTCCCACACATCGCAGCCCAAAACCGGCTTGGCGCCGTGCATCAGCGGATTTTCGCCATTTGGTGTCTTCATGATTTCCAGCTTGCCGTCTTTGACAGCGAGCCAGGCCCAGCCGGAACCGAACTGTCCGACACCGGCTGCGACAAAGTCGGCCTTGAACTTGTCATAGCCACCCAGATCAGAATCGATGGCCGATGCGATGGCGCCGGGCAGCTTGGTGCCACCGCCATCTTTCTTCATCCATTGCCAGAAATGGATGTGGTTGTAGTGCTGGCCGACATTGTTGATCAGCCCGGCATTGCCTTCCGCATAGGCAGCGGCGCAGATCTCTTCGATCGACTTGCCGACATGGGCGGATCCTTCAAGCAATTCATTGCCCTTCACCACATAGGCGTTGTGGTGCTTGTCATGGTGAAACTCCAGCGTCTCGACCGACATGAAGGGGTTCAATGCGTCATAGGCATAGGGGAGTTCTGGAAGTGTCAGTGCCATGGTGTGTCCTCTCTTATGGTGTGGGCTCATCTATGCGGACAAGTAGGTTGCAACCGCCCAACTGGCAAGCAATCGCCGGTGCGAAATCGCGGATCTTAGCTGTGCGCCCATTCCCAATAGAGCGCACGGGCCTTTTTGGCGACCGGGCCGGGCTGCAAGGTGCGGTCCTCGATCCGGTTGATCGGCACGACTTTTGAGTGGTTGCCGGTGGAGAAAATCTCGTCGGCATCCATCAGATCGGCCACCGTGACGGTTTTCTCGACGGTTTTCATACCCACGGTCTCAAGTAACGCCATGATCCGCCGGCGTGTCACCCCGGCCAGGAACGCGCCGGAGGCAACGGGGGTAAAAACGGTGCCGTCTTTGACGTAGAAAATGTTGGACGTGCCGGTTTCGCACACATTGCCGAGCACATCGCGGGTCAGGCAATTATCAAAACCGCGCTTTTTGGCCTCGGTGATGGCCCTGCCATTTTGCGGATAAAGGCAGCCGGCCTTGGCGTCTGTCGGCATGGTCTCCGGGGTCGGCCGGCGGAAGGGCGAGACGGTGACGGAGAAGCCTTCCGGCGCGATCATCGGGCTTTCAAACAGCGTCAGCGCGAACCGCGTCGATTCAGGATCGGCCGGCACGCCCATATAGCCGCCATCTTCGGCCCAATAGGTCGGGCGGATGTAGATCGCCGTTTTTCCGTCAAAGCACTTGATGCCCTCGTGGGTGAGCGCCTCGATTTCGTCCGCGCCAAGCGTTGCGTTCAGGCCAAGCGCCTCGGCCGACCTGTTGACCCGCTGGCAATGCAGATCAAGATCGGGGGCCACGCCCTCAAACCAGCGGGCGCCATCAAATACCGAAGAGCCAAGCCAGACCGCATGGGTGAGCGCGCCGAAAAGCGGCACATTGCCTTCGTGCCAATCACCGTCGACATAGGTCCATGTGGTGCTTTTTGCCTGCTTCTTTACCGTCATCGGCTTCAAACTCCCTTTTGTCACGAGCCATATACGAGCGCGTTGATCAGTCAACGTGTCACGTCGAACCTTGACGTTGCCTGCGCAAGCCGCCAAAGGTTCGGCCCGGCTTGAATAATAAGAGGACACAGTCCCCCATGGCCAAACTTGGCTATGTCTTTGACGCCTACGGAACGCTTTTTGATGTCCATGCTGCCATGCGCAAATTGGGCGATGAAATTGGCCCTGAACATGCGGCTATTTCAGTGACTTGGCGCAACAAGCAGCTTGAGTATTCCTGGGTGCGCAGCCTGATGGGTTCCTACAAGGAGTTTTGGCAGCTGACCGGCGAAGCGCTGACCTATGCGCTGAAACATCATGGCCGCGAAGATGAAGCGCTGCATGCGAAACTCATGGAGCTTTATTGGACGCTCGATGCCTATGATGATGTGGTGCCGACCCTGAAGCACTTGCGCGAAGAAGGCTACCGGATTGCGATTCTGTCGAACGGCTCGCCTGATATGCTCACAGCGGCCACTGACCATTCCGGCATTGCGCCGCTGGTCGACGATATTTTCAGCGTCGATGCGGTCAAAACCTTTAAAACATCGCCCGATGTCTATCGCATGGTGACCGATGCCTGGGCCTGCAAAGCAAAAAAGATCGGGTTTGTCTCGTCCAACCGCTGGGACATTGCAGCGACCACAAAATTTGAGTTCAAGACTGTCTGGCTCAACCGATCCGGTGCAACCGACGAGTATGAAAGCTATCCGCCCAGCAAGGTTATAACCTCGCTGGACGAATTGTGATCGGCGTCAGAAGCCGCGCTTCAAACTGCCTAAAATGCCACGCACCAGGGCCTTGCCGAGTTCACGGCTAACCGTGCGCGCAATCTGCTTTGTGGCCGCCTCGGTTGCCGTCTGGCGGCGATAGCTGGTGCGGCGTGTCGAGGTTTTCTTGCGCGTCGAAGTGCGGCGTCCGGAATAGCCATCATCGCCCTGCCCTGGCAGACGCCACTGCGAACGCGCGTTATCGCGTTCGGCGGCAGCGGCTTCGCGTTCGCGCTCTTCTTCCTCGCGGCGCGCTTCCTCCTCGGCGCGGCGGGCCAGCATTTCATAGGCGCTATCGCGGTCGATCGTCTCATCATATTGGCCGGCGACCGGGCTCATTTTCATGATGTCGGCGCGCTCGGAATCCTCGATTGGGCCAAGCCGTGAGGATGGCGGACGGATCAGCGTGCGCTGAACGATGCTGGGCACGCCCTTTTTCTGCAGCGTGGAGACCAGCGCTTCGCCGACGCCCAATTGCGTGATGACTTCAAAGCAATCGAAATCCGGGTTGGGGCGGAACGTGTCGGCGGCCGTTTTGACCGCCCGCTGCTCGCGCGGCGTGTAGGCACGCAAAGCATGCTGGACCCGGTTGCCGTGTTGGCTGAGCACCGTGTCGGGCACATCAAGCGGATTTTGCGTGACAAAGAACACGCCAACGCCCTTGGACCGGATCAACCGAACGACTTGTTCGACGCGCTCGATCAGGATTTTCGGCGCTTCATCAAAAAGCAAATGCGCTTCATCGAAGAAGAAGACCAGGCGCGGCTTGTCGATATCGCCAACTTCCGGCAACTCCTCGAACAATTCCGACAGGAGCCAGAGCAGGAAGGTGGCATAGAGGCGCGGGCTCATCATCAGCCGGTCAGCCGCCAAAATGTTGATCGCGCCGCGCCCGTCCGGTGTTGTGCGCATGATGTCAGAAATGCGTAAGGCCGGCTCGCCGAAGAACAGCCTGGCGTGCTGTTGTTCAAGGACCAGCAATTTGCGCTGGATCGCGCCGACCGATTGGGCGTTGACCGAGCCATATTTCGCCGACAATTCCTTGCGGCGTTCAACCATGTTGGTCAAAAGCGCGCGAAAATCATCAATATCGAGCAGCAAGAGCCCTTCTTCATCGGCAATCCGGAAGGCGATGTTGATCACGCCCTCCTGGCTGTCGCTGCAATCCATCAGGCGCGACAGCAGCAAAGGCCCCATCTCGGAGATGGTTGTGCGGATGGGATGGCCCTTTTCGCCGAACAGATCCCAGAAGATCGTCGGAAATTCCTGAAACTCGTAAGGCTCCAGGCCAATGGTCTCGGCGCGTTTGAGGAGGAAGTCTTTCGCCTCCCCGCGCACGCCAAGGCCGGCCAGATCGCCCTTAACGTCTGCGCAGAACACTGGCACGCCGGCGTTGGACAGGCCTTCGGAAAGGATCTGCAGGGTTACGGTCTTGCCGGTACCAGTGGCACCGGTAATCAGGCCATGCCGGTTGGCATATTCAAGATTGAGC
>JBCCRB010000019.1:0-15175 GCA_039208465.1 Pseudomonadota bacterium | reverse complement strand
TCGTTGGCAAGCAGGGCTGACGCAAGCGTATCGCCAGCAAGCCCGTTCAAAGTCTGCCCGTCAAAACTGAATTGAACCGCATTGGCCGGCGTCAGACGGCCCGCCGATGCAACGCGTCTGGGCTGGCTCATGTCTTGGCCTCATTGCTGTTGGCGGCGGTTTCAAGCACCGGCTTGGGCTCACCGGCCTTGTAGGTCATCACGAATTTGTCGCTCACCGTGTCACGCACCGCGTTAAAGAACCGGCCGCACCCATGCACGTGGCGCCACCGCTCAAACGTCACGCCCTTCGGATTGTCGCGATAGAAAAAATAATGCGCGAATTCCTCATCGGTGATTTTCGCAATATCCGCGGGCCGCTCAATATGCGCTTCACCGGCATGCCTAAATTCCACTTCCGGCAGTTCCTGCTGACAATAGGGGCAATAGATCAGAAGCATCGTCACATCTCACAATTCGCCGGATGGCATTGTCGTGCCGCGCGGCTGGTCACACAGCCGGGCACCGATTTCAAAATAGGGGCGTACCATTTCCAGGCGCCGGGCTGGGTCTATTTGTTCGACAAAAAGATCCGCATTGAAGAAATTCAAAACGGCAAGGTCAAACACGTTGTCGGCCAGGATCAGGATCCGCGTATCGCTGGCATCGCCGTCCTCGGTCACGGCGAAATAGACCGCCGGATCACCAAGCACATAGGTGCACAGCAACAACCCCTCATCGACCGTGAACGGCCAATTGGTCTCGGTTGCAAGGCGTGAGATACGCTGCATCCGAAAATCATCTGCATCCGGCAGAAAAGCCGGGTGCGCCACCGCCGCGTCGGCACAGGGCAGCATCGCGCACCCCAGCAGCATGCCCGCCGCCCCCATCAGATCTGTTCCTTCACCACGGCCGTTTTCGGGTCGCCCGTATTGGGCGTGCCGGCCGGTTCAATGATCAACAACTGCGCTTCTTCCTCGGCGACCGGACAATGCTCCACGCCCTGGGGCACGACGAACACCTCACCCTTTTTAAGGCGCACATCACCATCGCGCATCTTGATGGTGATCGCACCATCCAACACCATGAAAAAATCATCCGTATCAGGATGCGAATGCCAGTTAAACTCGCCCTTCACCTTCACCACCATGAGATCATGCCCATTGAACGCGCCAACAATCTTCGGCGTCCAATGCTCGGAAAAGCTGGAAAGCTTTTCGGCAAGATTGATGGCTTGCACGCTCATGTCAGTGCGCCACGGCCGCAGCGGCAGCCTCGTCAATCAAACGGCCGCCCGTGAAACGCTCCAGCGTAAAGCCGGCATTGATTGGGTGTGGATTGTCATTGGCAATCGTATGCGCAAACACATGGCCGGAGCCGGGCGTTGCCTTAAAGCCCCCGGTTCCCCATCCACAATTGACATAAAGGCCCGGCACCGGCGTTTTGGCGATGATCGGCGAGCGATCCGGCGTCACATCAACAATGCCACCCCAGGACCGCAGCATCTTCATGCGGGTAAACAGCGGGAACATTTCGCAGATCGCATCCAGCGTGTGCTGAATGATCGGCAGGCCGCCGGTTTGCGAGTAGGACGTATATTGATCGGTTCCAGCTCCGATCACCAATTCGCCCTTGTCTGACTGCGAGATGTAGGCGTGCACCGTGTTTGACATCACGACGCAGGGGAAGCATGGCTTAACCGGCTCGGAGACAAGCGCTTGCAGCGGGTAGCTTTCCAGCGGCATCCGCACATCGGCCATCTCCATCAGCACCGACGTGTGCCCGGCAGCGACCACACCAACCTTTTTCGCGCCGATGAAACCGCGCGTTGTTTCAACGCCCGTCACATTACCATTGCCGGCCCGGCGCACGCCTTTGACTTCACAATTCTGGATGATGTCTACCCCGCGCGCCGATGCGGCCCGCGCATAACCCCAAGCGACCGCATCATGGCGGGCTGTGCCGCCGCGCCGTTGCAGCGCCGCGCCCATCACCGGATAGCGCGCCGAACGCGCAATGTTCAATGGCGGGCAATAGGCCCTGGCCTCCTCCGGCGTCAGCCATTCATTGTCCACGCCATTGAGCCGGTTGGCATGGATATGCCGCTTGAACACCTGAACATCGTGCACATTGTGCGCCAGCATCATAACGCCGCGCGGCGAATACATGACATTGTAATTGAGGTCCTGGCTAAGACCCTCCCACAGATTGACCGCGTGGTCGTACAGCCCGGCACTTTCATCATAAAGATAGTTGGAGCGGATGATCGTCGTGTTGCGGCCTGTGTTGCCACCGCCAAGCCAACCTTTTTCGAGCACGGCGACTTTGGTCACGCCATGCTCCTTGGCCAGATAATAGGCGGTTGCCAACCCGTGACCGCCGGCACCGACAATTATGACATCATACTCGGCCTTCGGCTCGGCATCCTGCCATTGCCGTTCCCAGCCACGATGCGCCCGCATCGCTTCGCGTGCGACGGCAAATCCGGAGTAACGGCGCATGGCAAAACCTCATCAATGAACTGAGGCGAAAAAAGCACGCGGATCACGCCAAATCCAGCCATTTTGCGACCTTGCCAGACGCACCCATTGCCGCATGCAGATCGGCAATGGGATCCGGGATCAGCCGACCGGGCTGATATCATCAACAAATCGAAGCATATCGGCCATCGTAAACGCACCTGGCGTTTTGCTCGGCAGCGGGTGGTCTTCCTTATCGGGCGACCATTTGCCGCCAAACGCGTTTTCATCCCGAATGAAGGAATTCACATCACCGGCAACCAGGCCCAAAAACACCTCAGCCACGATACGGCTGCCAAGCGGCCCGAGCCGTTCGCCGCCATTACCGAGCACCTGCGCTTCCTTGAGGATGTAGTACCAGAGCGGGCTATCGGCATCCATGCCATGCTGGCGCGCCACCGCGCCATCCGGGCCTGTCGCAATCTGGGCAGGCGTCATCACCGGCGTGCCGACCTTGCCGCGCACAAACCGGGCCACCGCTTGTCCAGAAGGCAAACTGCGCAACCGGCCGCGCAGCAAATTGCGCTCCGGCAAGCTGCTGCCATCGGGCAATTGGTGCAGTTCGCGCGCCAAAAGCGGATCAATCTTGCGCGCCATGTTGAGCGGCACACTGGCAGGGTTCGTTTCATTGATCGCATAAAAACGCCGCCAATCGATGATCCAGTTGGACGGAAGTGTCTCGAAGTCATTCCCGATCCGGCCCGACAGGCCCGAGAAAAGAAAAAGAAGGTCAAAGCCCGTATCGGCAAAATGCGCATTGTGGCTGTAGCGTTCGCGGACCATAGAGTGCCCGAGCCGATAGACGGCCGTGGCAAACTCAATCGGCATGTAGGGCCGTTTCTTGAACCGGTAGATTTTGCGCCCTTCATTCTTGATCCGACGCACCAAACCCGGCTCGGTGAGCCGCTCGATAAAGTCAAACAAAACGATCCACTGATAGTGCCACGTTACGATCCGGCGCGCTTCGACGAAGAGCGCATCGCCGGTCAGCGTCGGCGCCTTGCTGCGCAAATGGTCGATGACCGCATTGTGGAATTTCAAGAAGGCCAGATGTGTTTGCGCGACCAGCAGATTTTCATCATTGCGGTGATCGCCGATGATCGCCAGCCCCTGCGGGTTGCGCGGCAGATCATTGGGCATCGCACGGAGCGACCCGACCGGCTGGGTAACGCCAATCAGAAATTTTTCTGGATCATTGCGGTCAAACAGATAATTCGTGTCGCCAGGACCGCGCGCATAAAGCGAATCCAAATCCAACGCGGGCGTGCGAAAATTTTCAATCGCCAACGGGTCATTGATCACCTTGCTCAAAGGTGTCGTATCAAGCGTGATGTCATGATCGACAAACTGCCCCAGATAGGTAAAACCCGCAGGGATGTTGGCCGTGTCACCGGATGGATCAACATCCGATTCAAGCATCGCTTCGCCTAATGCTTTCAGAGCAGCATCAGAAGCTGAATGCGGCTCGTCCGCAAGCGAGGGAAACATCTGCCCGAAAAGCGGCGGCGCATTGACCCGACCGAGATTGCGTCCCTGGATCGATGAATGGCTGGGTTCAGGTGTCCGGCGTAGGCTGCCATGGCCGGTTGTCATCAATTGTTGGCTCATAATTCTCCTCCTTTTGCATCTGAGACAAAGCTGGCAGGAAGGTACCGCGGACCGGCGTTACGTCGTCGCGAGTTCCGCGTGAGTAAGCCGTGACGACAGGACGCTCAAAACCATCGCGAGACTGGACTTTTGCTGGCGATTCTGTCATAGGCTCCAGCAATCGCTTGGCCACCGCTTTTGCGCACCAATTTTTGCGTTCATATGAAATGGCTCAAGCACTTGATATTCAACCGTAATTCTTAAAGGAACGGGTTCGACGTGCAGGTATTGGTTCGTGACAACAATGTAGATCAGGCGCTCCGCGTGCTGAAAAAGAAAATGCAGCGTGAAGGCGTCTTCCGCGAAATGAAGCTGCGTGGTCACTACGAAAAGCCATCTGAAAAACGTGCCCGTGAGAAAGCCGAAGCTGTGCGCCGCACTCGCAAGCTGGCCCGCAAGCGCGCCCAGCGTGAAGGTCTTCTCGGTGGACGCGGCGGTCGCTAACCGTTTTTTTGACACCCGCCCTGATTTAGCCCAACTTGCGCGTCAACGCGAAGGGACAGGCTTGGCTGCGTCGCACGGAACCTAAGCTGCGCGTAGTGGTCGCAAGGGGATATAAGATATGCGATCTCGCACTGTGTCGTATCATTGGCCCGCTATCGATCCGCGGATCCTGGCGGTCTTTGCTTTTCCACTACTACTCGGCGCCTGCCAAACCGCATCCCTGCCCGGCGAAGTCGCAACCATTGAGCTGGAACAAGCGTCCAACGAGAATATTAGCTCACTAACGCAAGTTATCCGCGCCAACCCAAATGACGCAAACGCCTATAATGTACGTGGGTCTGCCTATGGGCGCGGCGGTCGATATCGCGAAGCGCTCGCCGACTTTACACGCGCAATCCAAATCAATCCGCAATTCTTTGAAGCCTATGCCAACCGGGCGCTAATCTACCGTTTCTTAGGCGACCCGGGCGCGGCAGCTGCCGACTATAACACGGCACTGCGCCTCAACCCCCGCTATGACAAGGCCTTTATCGGGCGCGGTGAACTGTACCGGCGAGCCGGCCGGTCCACCGAGGCTTTCAATGACTTCCAGCGCGCCATCCAGCTCGATACGACCGATCCGCGCGCTTATCATCGGCGCGGCCTGATCTATCAGGAACGCGGTCAGCACGATTTCGCCATTGATGATTTCTCACTGGCCATTTCGCTGCAACCGGAAGCACCGGAACCCTATCGCGGCCGCGCGGTCAGCTACATTGCACAGCAGAAGCTCGACAATGCGTTTGACGATATCAATTACGCGCTACGCATCGATGATCGCTCCGCTGAAGGCTGGGCCATTCAGGCGCTAGTCTATGAGCGGCGCGGTGAAAACCCTGAGGCGATCCGCAGCTACCGCCGAGCGTTGCAGCTCGATCCGCAATATGAAGCCGCCGAGCGAGGGCTTGCGCGGATCAGCTAGGCGGTTTTCTTCCGTCCAGTCTTGCCGCGCTTGGCGCCGCGTTTTTCCTGCAGGACAACATAGCCGTTCAGATTGAGCGCCCGGCGCAACAGGCCCACATGTGTCAAACGTTTGTCACCGAGCGTCGGGGCATTGCCAGCATCGTCCGGCACCGCCATATCACCAACACCGAGCGGAAATTTGCGCGTCGTCGCGCCATCGACCTTGGTGCTCCAGTAAAGCGTATGCGTGAAAAACCGATCGAAGGGCGGTATGAAACCGCGTCGTTTGATCGTGACATCTTCCTCGACGATACCGTCACCAAAATTCTCCCGTAGCGGACCAGAAATCATGTCGCCCAGAAGGTTCACGAACCGGTTTCGGCGGTCGAAAATATTGGTCCAACGGATGCACGCAAATGGCGTTGCATGATGCAGCCTCTTCTTACCTTCCCGGTTTTCATAGAAGACAGCCACCTTGCCATCCTCGAACGGATAGGGCGGACACATGGCCATGAGCCGTTCACGGATCAGTTTCTCAAAACGCCCGCGATTATGCGCAATGAGGAACTCGGCATGGGTGAGCGGGCTGCCAAGCGTTATGAAATCGGTAATCAGCCATGGATGGTCAGCCGCGGCCATTGCTTCGATCACCTTACCCTGAAGCGCGCGATATTCGTGCTGAAAAGCGTGCAGACTGGCCGCATCGGGACGTTTGAGTGGCTCGCGAAACGGCTCCGGTTCATCCTCCAGCTTTTTCGCCAGTGCCTGAAGGGCGTCAGTGACATTGTCCGGTAAGTCTTTCTTCGCAGGCCCCTGTTCGGCCCAGAACTGCAGCAGAATGTCATAGGCGATGATGGATCCGAGCGAATGCGCAACAAGTGTCACGCGACCATAATCATTGGCGCCGGCTTTAACCGGATCGCCCTTGGCATCGACATTATGCAGCGCACGCAAAAGCTTCATCCCGCGGTCACGCACTGCCGCCCGTTTGCTGACCGTATCCGTGGTCGCCTGCACGTAACGCGCCACATCGCCGAAATAGGGAACCACGAATGCATTGACGATCACGGCCAATACAAGAATTGCGGTTGAAATCACGGTGGCCCAGTAAATGCTGAAGACCGTATCGCGCGAATAGGCGAGCCAGACCGCCGTTGCAATGAAGAGAAAAAACGCCAGGAGAAAGGAAGAACCAAGCCGGCGCATGCGCTGGGGATGGTCGCGGTGAAAACCGCGCCGGGTCAGAAAGCCATTGTCGATGGCAGCGTTTCTCATGCGCCTGGCAAGCCATAAAAAGATGCCGGCAAGCACAACCAGGCAAACATAATAGGCGGTATCGCGCGCCGGCGGCGGCACGATTTCTATCCTGAGCATATCAAAGGCTGATGTCAGCCAGCCCGGCAGGGCCGCTGCGATCGCCGTCGCTGTTTCCTTGCTCATCAACCCAAGCGAAGACAAAACACTCGGCGTCAAAACAAGGCTGACCAGAACAAAGATGATCAGGCTCACCCAGATAATGATCCATGCCGCCAGAACGTCGCGCGGCACCTGATGTGGCCAGCGCAGCAACAAGCCGGTTACCCAAGCGCGTAAATGGCTGAGCGTGGAGCCCGCCATAATGTCCGCCCAATAAAGCTCAAAGAAGTCGACGCGATAGGAACCGAATTCACATTGGCTGCCATCGCCCGCGTCACACACTGAAGGATCACCATCGGCGACACAAACCTCAGCTTCGCCTGTTGTCATACGGTGCAACTCCGACGAGCCGGTTTTTGTATCCGGTGCCAGCCAGGCATGATTGTCAAGCGTAACCGGCAGATCCTGATCGGACCAAGTCGGGTAAGGTGTTTGGGGGTCGCCGGTCGGCGCATCGCCATGCGGGTAAATGCCGGGGTCCGTTCGCCAGACCGCCTCGACAAAGGAGCGCAGCGTCTCCATTGGCCGTTGCTCACCCATCCCATGAATAATCACCACGGCTTGTTTGCCAGGCGCGGCGGCATTGCTTTTCGCTGCATCAGCTTGGGTTGGGGTACGGGCCATGCGCTCATCCTCTCGCGCAAAACTTGCCCTTGCCTGCGCCGGCAGCACAATCCCCTTATTGTGAGAGCACCGTGAAAACGTAACGCCGCACCGGCGCGAAAAAAACCCGCTCAGATGGTGGGCCTATTTTTGCGCGCCGGCGTTAGCTAGCCCTCAAAACAGGTCTTCAAGAAAGGCCAATGCCCGTTCAAGGCTGCCTGCGCGAACCATGTCATTGTGGCCAGCGCCATCGATAGCCTCAAAAATGACATTTGGCCCACCCGCCGCAGCAAGCGTGCGACCATGCGCAATCGGAATGGTGGCATCGCGGGTTCCGTGCATAATGAGCACAGGCATCTCAAGCAGGCCGATCTCGTGAACCGGAGCAATATCATTGCGAAACAAGAGACGCACAGGAACCCACGGGTAATGACGTTGGGCAACTTCAACAAGCGCGTCATACGGCGCTTCAAGCACAAGTGCCGCCACGGACCGGCGTGCGGCAACATGGACCGCAAGTCCGGTGCCAAGGGAAGAACCGTAAACGATGACACGGCCCTCAATATTTGCGGCAACCCAGTCAAAGGATGCCAAGGCGTCCTGTTTCAGCCTCGCGCCTGAGGGCTGCCCATCTGAGCCGCCATACCCACTATATTCAGCAAGCAGCACATTGTAGTTTTGCGCAGCAATAACGCGGCCACGTGCCTGTTCGTCAGCAGCCAGCGAACCATTACCATGGAAAAAGATGACGGTACCGCTCGGCTCGTCGACCGCGTGGTAAAGGGCCTGCAAGCGACGACCTTCATCGCCGCCGATGACGACCGCTTCAAAGTCCGGGGCGACAACCACGTTCCGCGCCGGCACAGGAAACAGGATGTCATCCTGTGCAACAAACAGAGCGCCAACGAACGCGCCGTAAATGACGAGTGCAACGGCGGCGGACTTGAACAACCACCGCCGAAACATCATCCCATCAATCTTCCATCGCCTTGTTGATGTCCTCGACCATCTTCTTGGCGTCGGCAAACAGCATCATCGTATTGTCGCGGAAGAACAGTTCGTTCTGCACGCCGGCATAACCGGACGCCATGCCGCGTTTAATGAACAGCACCGTACCGGCATTTTCCACATCTAGGATCGGCATGCCGAAGATCGGCGATGTTTTGTCTGTTTTGGCCGCCGGGTTCGTCACGTCGTTGGCGCCAATGACGAACGCCACATCAGCCTGGCTGAACTCGGAGTTGATGTCTTCGAGTTCAAAGACCTCATCATACGGCACATTCGCTTCGGCCAACAGCACGTTCATGTGTCCTGGCATCCGGCCTGCAACCGGGTGGATGGCATACTTCACCTCCACACCGGCATGCTTCAGATTGTCGGCCATTTCACGCAGCGCGTGTTGGGCCTGGGCAACCGCCATGCCGTAGCCGGGCACGATGATCACCTTGCCGGCATTTTTCATGAGGAAGGCGGCATCATCGGCCGCGCCTTGCTTGACCGGCCGCTCTTCTTCGTCACCGCCTGCACCAGCCGCGGCATCCTCACCGCCAAAGCCGCCCAGAATGACCGAGATGAACGAACGGTTCATACCCTTACACATAATGTAAGACAGGATCGCACCAGACGATCCGACCAGCGCGCCTGTGATGATCAACGCAAGGTTTTCCAGGGTGAAACCGATGCCGGCGGCTGCCCAACCCGAATAGGAGTTGAGCATCGATACGACGACGGGCATGTCCGCGCCACCGATCGGAATGATGATCAGCACACCGAGCAGCAGCGAAAGCACGACAATCAGCCAGAAGACGAAATAGCTTTCCGTCGCCACCAGAACGCCAACCAGCACAATGATGCCGATACCGAGCGCCAGATTGATCACATGCCGCATCGGCAGCATGATCGGCTTGCCCGACATACGCCCGTCAAGTTTCAAAAAGGCGATGATCGAACCGGTAAAGGTGATCGCACCGATGGCAACACCGATCGACATCTCAATGAGCGCGACCGTTTTAATGTCGCCGACTTCGCCGACACCAAATGAACTGGGCGAATACATCGCCGCAGCGGCCACAAGCACGGCGGCCAGGCCAACCAAAGAGTGGAAACCGGCAACCAATTGCGGCATCGCCGTCATCGGGATTTGGCGTGCGATATAGGCACCCACACCGCCGCCAACGGCAATACCCGCAACGATCATGATGAAGCCGCCAAAGCCCGGCGAGGCCAGCACAAGCGTTGTGGCAACGGCAATACCCATGCCGATCATGCCATACATGTTACCCTGACGGCTGGTCGTTGGATGCGACAAGCCGCGCAGTGCAAGGATGAAAAGGATACCTGAGATCAGGTACAGGAACGAAGCGAGGTTCTGTGACATCTTCTAGCTCGGCCTCACTTATCTTTTTTCTTGTACATGGCGAGCATCCGCTGCGTGACCATAAAACCGCCGAAAATGTTCACCGATGCGAGCACCAGCGCGATGAAACCAAAGCCGGTCGCCAAACCGCTCGCCGATATCCCGACGGCGAGCAACGCGCCAACCACGATCACCGACGAGATGGCGTTGGTGACCGCCATTAGAGGCGTGTGCAGCGCCGGGGTCACCGACCAGACCACATAATAGCCAACGAAAATCGCCAGCACGAAAATAGAAAACAGGAAGACGAAATCGCTGACGCCACCGCTTTGGGCAGCGACTTGCGTTGCCGCTTCCGGCAACGCGTTTACGGCTTCGCGAACGCCCTCTGTGGCGTTGTCCAATTGCTCAAGTGCATTTTCAAGGGTCTCATTCATTACGCGTCCCCTTCAGATTTTTGTGCCGCAAAATTGGGATGGATCACCGCACCGTCATGCGTCAGCAAGGTTGCTTTAACCAATTCCTCTTCCAGATCGATGGACAGCGCACCGCTTTCCTTGTCGATCATCGTGTCCAAAAAGGTCAGCAAATTCTTGGCGTAAAGCGCCGAGGCCGACGAGGCCAAACGGCCCGGCATATTGGTGAAGCCGACGATCGCAACACCATTTTTCGTCACAACGACCTCGCCCTGTTTGGCGCCTTCCACATTGCCACCGCGATCCACGGCCAAATCGACGATCACCGAACCCGCTTTCATGGCGGCAACCATGTCTTTGGTCACCAGTTTCGGCGCGGGCCGGCCCGGGATAAGGGCGGTGGTGATCACCATGTCCTGCTTGGCGATATGGCCAGCCACCAATTCCGACTGCGCCTTCTTTTCATCATCGGTCAGTTCGCGCGCATAGCCACCTTCGCCGGAAGCATCCTTGAGCGCGTCGGTCATGATGAACTTGGCGCCAAGCGATTCAACCTGCTCACCAGCCGCGGCGCGCACATCGGTTGCCGTGACCACTGCGCCTAAGCGCCGGGCAGTTGCGATCGCCTGAAGACCGGCAACACCAGCGCCCATCACAAAGACTTTCGCCGCCGGAACGGTGCCCGCAGCCGTCATCATCATCGGCATCGCACGGTCATAATGAGCGGCGCCTTCAACAACTGCCTGATAACCAGCAAGGTTGGCCTGCGAAGAAAGCACATCCATCGATTGCGCCCGTGTGATCCGCGGCATCAATTCCATCGAGAACGCCGAAATGCCGGCCTTGGCCATTTTGGTCAATTCAGCTGGCGCATCCCAAGGATCCATCAAGGCAAGAACGGCTGCGCCTTTCTTGCAATTCTTCAACTCAGCAGCGGACGGGCGGCGAACCCGTAGAACCACATCCGCATCCTTGCCGGCCGTTGCCGCACCGATGCTTGCACCGGCTGCCTTGAAATCCTCATCGGTGAAATTCGACGCGCTGCCGGCAGACTTTTGCGCAACAACCGTGTGCCCGGCCGCAACCAGTTTTTTCACGGTTTCAGGCGACGCCCCCACACGCGGTTCGTCGTCCGCGGTTTCAAGCGGAACAAATATTTTTAATGGCACTGCATCCCCCAGTTCGGAGTGGCTCTTTTAAGCTCGTTACCTGAAGAGGTAAGGCGCTCGTCGGCAGGATCAAACGAAGAAGTAACCGATCACGACGAGAATGAAGAACGCGACCGTGCCGCCAATCAATCCGCCACCGGCGAAAAAGCCGAAGGCCATGGCGATCAAAAGCGCCACCGTGATCATGGTCAGCAGCTTTGAGCCTTTGATGAACATGTCGAATGTCCGCTCATGCTCAGGATAGTCCATTGCGACTTCGGTGTCCTTGTTTTTGTCGTCGGCCATGATGTTTCTCGCGTTTACGATTTGGCAACGCCTTAGCGGACAGGCGTCCATCCATCAAGCCTTGTGGCTAATCACGCAATGACGCAGGCGCAGCCTGGTCAGGCGACCTTGTACCGATCGATATCCAAGAAGTCTGACTGATCCAAACCAATGACTTGCGCCGCGCTCGCCATCACCGGCGCAGAGACAGACTGCCCGGCTGGAATATCAGCAAAAAGGGCTTCGCGCTCTTCTGCATTGAAATTGAAGATCGGATAGCGTTCCTGGATCCGGCGCGTATTCTCTCGCACCGAGCCGAGCAGCACCAATTTGTCGTACGTATTGCCGGGATCGACAGGCCCACCAAGACGGGTCGACCGGAAAACGCGCCGATAGAAAGCTTCGTGATGGGTGCGCACAACTGCCAAACATTGGTTAACCTCAAAGTGCGTCGTCGCGATCAAGGCAGTCCTCAAAATGTAAATCGGCAACGCTGGAAATTGCTCGACCAAGAGCGGATCCACCGCGAGCCTGCTCGGATCAATAAAGGTCATCCCCTGATCAATCAGCGGTCTAAGCTCGGCAGGAAACGTTTGCACTGCAGGCGAATCCGCATTGGCACGCGACAAGACATTCAGCCGAACAGTCGCCAGCATCGTATCTTGCGCATATAGACCAAAAACATAGCTTCCGTCCGCGTCGTCATATGCTTCGATGACCGGCCCGTCGAACTTCTCGGTATAAATTTCTTTCGAATTGAAAGCGTGCGCCCGCAAAGCACCTACAGCGTCCAGTTGGTTGCCACCTTGAATGCGCCTGTAGTGAAGGCTGGTAATGCCTGACAAGACAGCCAGATGGCTTGGTGATTTTGCGTTCATATCGTCGTCCCTTGGGAACGTAAGCTATTTTGGGACACATGCCGTTGTAAACGGTTACCTTCATCAACTAATGATTAAGGTTACCAAAAGCACAACTTTTAATTGTATTATCTCAAGAAGTACAGCCCTAAGGCGAGATTGATGCTGGTTAGGCGGCTTTTGTGCCGCTTGGGCGGTTGCCCTGCGCTTCGGCGAGCGTCTTGATGGCTGATCCGGGCAGCGCCGAGCCGAAATAATAGCCCTGCATGCGCTGCACACCACCCAATTCGCGCAGCATGGAAACCTGCTCCTCAGTCTCCACACCTTCGACAGTGGTTTGCAGCCCAAGCCGGCCGCAAATCCCCAAAATGCCTTCCAGGAGGGCAACCGGTGCTTCACCGCTTGAACTGTCCATCAGGAACGACCGGTCAATCTTGATCCTATCAAGCGGCAATTGGTGCAGATGGTTAAAGGAAGAATAGCCGGTGCCGAAATCATCCAGGGCAACGCGCACACCTTTGGCGCGCAATTGCAGAAGCTTGCGCGCAACAAAAGCTTCATTTCGGATAAAGGAAGTCTCGGTGATCTCCACCTCAAGGCGATGGGCGTCAAATGACAGCTCGTCAATATAGCCCAGCAACCAATCGATCAGGGATCCATCTTCAAAGTCGCGCGCCGACAGATTGACACTGACCGACACATTTTTCGGCCAGTTGTTGCAGTCCTTCAGCGCCTGCTTGAGGATATGGCGTGTCAATGGCGTGATATGGCCCATTTCTTCGGCCAACGGGATGAATTCATCCGCACCCACAACGCCAAATGTCTCGCTTTCCCAACGAGACAGCGCCTCGCAAGCGGCCAGTTGGCCGGTTTTGCCGCACACGATCGGCTGATACAGCGGCCGGATTTCTCCATTATTGATCGCGTTGATCAATGCGCTTTTCAGGAATTGACGGCGCAGCTGCTTGGTTTCCATCGCATTGTTGTAGACACAGGCCGACCGGATTCCGTCCGCCTTGGCTTCCACAAGCGCAACACCTGCCTTGATCATCGTGTCCGACCCGTCATGGTCGGTTGGCTCAACCAGGGCAACACCCGCGCTGACCGTGATCGCAAATTGCTCACCGCGGATATTGAATTGGCGTGACAGCGCATCGGTCAGATCTTTCGCCACGGTCTTGGCGCACAGATCCTCTGCCTGCACAAAGGCCAAAAACTCATCGGCACCCTGGCGCGACACGATCGCGGTTTTGCCCAAATGGCGGCGCGCCGCTGTGCCCACGGCTTTCAACATGCGGTCGCCCTGAATATGGCCCGCATTGTCGTTGATCCGCTTGAAATCATCGATATCGAAGACGATGATTGCTGACTGCATGTTCAGGCTTGCGGCATCGAGCGCCTTGGCAACATGGCTGTGAAACAACTCTCGGTTCGGCAGACCGGTCACATTGTCAGTCGTGCGTAACTGCTCAAAACGCTTGCGCGCAGCTTCCTGCTCACTGATGTCCTCAATGAGAATAACGTGGCCACCCCCCACGCGTTGACTGCCCGACATCTCAAGGGTCTGACCACTCTGGATCGTACAATTGACCTTCGGCACCTGGTGCCGCATCAACTGTCCGAGCGACTTACTGAGCCGTTCAACTGCCGCGTTTCCATAGGGTCCGTGCATCCTCAAATACCGGACAATCGCCGGTAGCTTGTGGTTTGAAAGGGAAAGATTATCCGGAATGCTGAAGATGCGTTTCGCCTGATCGTTGATCACGATGACGCGTTCGTCTTCATCGACCATCAGCAGACCGTGCGACATCGACCCGACGGCATCACGCAGACGCCGGTCAAGCTGGCGTTTCTGCAGATTGCCGATCACGGCAAAAACAAAGGTCGACCGTACCGAGCGCGTCAAGGAGACCGCGCTGAGTAGGAACGGTACACCGAGAACAGCCAGAATGAAGAACGAGGTTGTGCCCTGCAGTAAGAAGCTGATCATCAATGGGACGATCAACAAGACAAGCGACGAACCAGCCACCCACATAGACCCGTACAAGCGCACAACCACCGATGGGATCGTGGCAAACGCCAAAAGGACCGACACCAATGCAGTAAATCCTGCGTCTCCCAACGCGATCCCGGTTCCGGAAAATGTGCCGATTACACTGGCTGCAGCAATCGCGGATCCGGTATTGCGCATTTCCCAATCGCGATACCAATCCTGATCGGGCTTTTCGCCGCGTGACGACAGGAGGTTTCGCGCATGGTGAAACCGGTCGATTTGCCGGAGCCGCCATAATCCAACGCAAGCCGCCAGCCCGCCAAAAAGGGCAAAAACGGGGTTGCCCGTATGCGCACAAATGCTGACCATCACCGCGACTTGCAGTGCCACGCCGATCAATAGTTGACCCCGCCCAGCGAAAAGCTGTTCGACGAAGTTCTCATAGACTATTTTTTCAGCATTGCGCTCTTTTAAGTCACTCATCTTATGCCCAAAGCCACCCGGGCACACCATAAATGTCGACCTTTAATGAACCTTGAAACGCTCCCGTCAGTATGCTGATAGCTGGCTT
>JBCCRB010000018.1:0-15319 GCA_039208465.1 Pseudomonadota bacterium | reverse complement strand
GTCATTGTCAGCATCAATCTCGGTAAAGCGCTCGAGCATACGCGCCTGGAATTCGGCGAAAGTCACCTGACCATTGCCGTCGGCATCCATGGTCTCAAAGCGTTCCTGCCCGCCCATGCGGTCGCGGTCGCGCGCGTCGGCAGACGCAATGCCCGTTGTGGCGACGAGGATCGTGGCCAAAGCTGCCAGAGCGAAGCGGTTCTTTTTAAGCGTGTTCATAGTCATGGCGATGTTTCCTTTTGCATCGTTGGTGCCATCCCCGATGCGTGACATGCCAAACGTCGCGTTTCCCGGCGCTCAGTCTGGTAACTCGCCGACACAGGCACGGAACGCATCCACGACCTGCTGCCGGCAACTCGTCAACCGAACCTGCACATGCTCCAATGAGGGTTCATTGAGCGCCTGACAGATGATTTCCACCAGCCCGGTCGGCAAATCTGCCGGGTCGTGACCCTGCGACGTGCAAAGCCGGGACAGGTGAAGCACTGTGTTCATGTCGGCATGGGCAGCCAGCAGATCGGCGGCCATTTGCTTTCCGAACACCTCGTCTCCGAATGCCAAAAGAATATCGCGGGCGCCCGCCCCTTCCAACTTAAGCTTTTGTAATGAAGACAAAAAAATGTACTGCGCGAGGAATTCGACCTCGGTCAGGCCGCCCTCGACATTCTTCAGATCAAAATCGCCGCGTGCCGGCTTATCGCGCAACAGGCGCGCGCGCATGGTCAGGATATCGGTTTTGACTTTTTCCTCATCGCGTGGCGCCGCCAGAATATCAGCGATGATTGCGGTGGTTTTTTCCATCAAGGTCCCATCACCGCAGATCGGGCGCGCGCGGGTCAGCGCCTGGTGCTCCCAGGTCCAAGCTTCATTGCGCTGATAGTTTTCAAAGGAAGCGATGGAGGTTGCCAGCGGTCCCTTGTTGCCTGACGGGCGCAGCCTCAGGTCAACTTCATAAAGGACGCCCTCTGCGGTCGGCGCCGACAAGGCGGCGATGATGCGTTGTGTCAGGCGCGCATAATAGGCCGAAGCGGCAAGCGGTTTGGCGCCATTGCTCTCATCGAGCGGTTCGACGCCATCATAAAGCGTGATAATGTCGACATCGCTGCCCGCCGTCATCTCGCGCGAACCGAGCCGACCCATGGCGACCACACAGAATTGCCCGCCTGGAAATGTGCCGTGCTTGGCTTCCACTTCCTTGCGCGCTTCTGTCACCGCAACGCTGATGGTTTTTCCCGCAACGACCGACAAGGCCCGGCCGGTCTCGACGGCGTCAGCGCTGCCGGTCAGCAATCGTGTGCCAATGCGGAAGCGCTGTTCGGCGGCGAAAATCCGCAGCCGGTCGAGCACCGCTTCATAGCCATCAGCATCGTGCAAAATCCCGGCAAGCGCCTCTTCGATTTCATCGGCCGGTGCATCGCGGTCAAAAAAGGCCGGTTCCAGCAGGCCGGCAAAAACCGACGGCCGGTCGGCGATGATGGAGGAAAGGCGCGGTGCGCTGGTGATGATGGTGGTGAGCAGCCGCAACAGGTCGGGATTGGCATGCAGCATGGAGAACAGTTGCACGCCCGCCGGCAGGCCCCGGATGAAGGTATCGAGGCGCACCAGCGCTTCGTCGGGCTTTTGCGCAAACGCAAAGGCCAGCAGCAACTCGGGCGTCAACTCAGTGAGCTGTGATCGTGCCCGGTCCGATTGAACCGCCGGATAGCGGCCAAAATGCCAACCGGAGATGATGTGCCACATGTCTCCGGGGCGCGTAAAACCAAGGCGCGACAGCGTGTCTACCGTATCCGGGTCCGGCTTTTGCCCGGTGAATACAAGGTTGCCTTCAAAGGCGGACAGGGTTGCCCCGTCGCGAAACAATTGGCCGAAATGACGCTCGACGGTCTTCAGCGTGGCGCGCAGTTTCTCGGCAAATTCATCGGGCGTGGCATGCCCGAGCAGCTGAGAAACCGCCGCAAACTGATCGTCGGCGGCGGGGACAATATGGGTCTGCTCGTCATTGAGCATTTGGATCACATGCTCGACGCGCCGCAGATAGACATAGGCCGCGTCGAGTTCATCGCGCACTTCAGGCTCGATCCACCTTTCTTCGGCAAACAGACGCAGCATTTGGCGCGTGCCGCGGGCGCGCAATTGCGGCGCTCTGCCGCCTGCGATCAATTGCTGGGTCTGGACGAAGAACTCGATTTCGCGAATGCCGCCGCGGCCGAGCTTGATGTTGTGGCCGCGCACCGCGATGGTGCCATGGCCCTTATGCGCATGGATCTGCCGTTTGATCGATTGCACATCCGCGATCGCCGCAAAGTCTAAATATTTGCGCCAGATGAAGGGCCTTAGCTGGTCAAGGAAGTGGCGGCCGGCTTCACAATCGCCGGCGATGGGCCGTGCCTTGATCATGGCAGCGCGTTCCCAATTTTGGCCGCGCGACTCATAATAATGGAGCGCCATATCGACCGGAATGGCGAGAGGCATGGCGCTCGGATCGGGCCGGAGCCTGATGTCTGTGCGGAACACATAGCCGTCGCGGGTGCGCTCCTGCATGATGTGGACGGTGCGCCGGACCATTTTTGACAGGATCTCCACGGCATCCATCGGGTCAGCAAAGGTCAGGCCACCGGCATGCGGATCAAAAAAGACAATGATGTCGATGTCGGATGAATAGTTCAGTTCGCGCGCGCCCAATTTGCCCATGGCAAGCACGACCAGCCCGCTGTCCTGGTGGGGATTGTCGGTATCGGCGAGCACGATCTTGCCGCGGCGATGCAAATCCCGCAATTGCCAGTCAAACACCGCATTCAACGCGGCTTCGGCCAGGGCTGAGAGATAGCCCACCGTCTCGTCCAGCGTTGAAACCCCGGCGATATCACCCAGCGCGATCAGCAAATGGGCCTTTGCCTTGATCCGCCGCAGCGATGCCATCAGTTCGGCCTCGGACAGTTCCGGGTCCAGATTAGCGCATTGATCAATGTGGGCCGCTATGACCGCAGACAGTTCCTTTGAACCGGATTGCCGAACATCGGCTTCGAAATTGGCCAACAGCGTTTGCAGATAGGGGGCGTGGCTTTTGGCGCACTCGACAACATCGTCCAGGCCAGCGGAGAAACGTGTCGGGTCAATTTTGCGCGTCCAGCCCACTTATCCCCCAATTGCTGCTGATCCGATGGGTTTCGATCAATTGGCTGTCTCGCCTGATTTTGCAACAGGGAAGACGAGGTTTGCCATCAAACCAGGCTTTGCATCCTCTAAATCCACACGCCCATTATGCTGGCGCATGATGGCAGAAACCAGCGAAAGACCCAGCCCCGATCCGCGCGCCATCTCGCCGGTGGAGCGGCTGCTGTCGAGGCGCACGAACCGCTCCAAGACACGATCCCGATCTTCCGGTGAGATCCCCTCCCCGCTATCGATGACTGATAGCGTGACGTGATCGGCGGTCTTGCGCGCCTCCAGCTTGATCTGTTTTCCCTTGGTCAGGCCGTATTTGGCTGCATTGTCCAAGAGGTTGGTGACGGCCTGGCCGATCAGTTCGCGGTTGCCCTGGACGGTTAATCCCGGTTCGACCTTGTTGATGATCGTCCCGCCGGCATCTTCGACGACCGGCTCATACAATTCGCATAGATCAGCGGCGATCTCACCCAGATCGACCGGCGCGGGCGTGAACTTCGTGTAGCCCGCTTCAACCCTGGAAATCAGCAGCATGGCGTTGAAAATCGCGATCATATTGTCGGCTTCGCCCAGCATGCCGTGCAGGGCTTCGCGATAGTCATCTTCGGACTTGCCGGTCCGGATCGCGTCCTCGGCACGGTTGCGCAGACGCGTCAGTGGGGTTTTCAAATCGTGCGCGATGGAATCGGAGACCTCGCGTAGACCGTCATTGAGCTTTTCGATCCGGCCCAGCATCTGGTTGAGGGATGTCGACAGGCGGTCAAACTCATCGCTCGTGCCGCTCATCGGCAGGCGCTGGCTTAAGTCTCCGGCAATAATGCTGTCGCTGGCGGCGGCCACCGCATCAATGCGGCGCAGCGCTCGGCGGCCGACAAAATACCAGATCAGCAGCGCGCCAAGCGCCATCACCCCCAAAGCAAGGCCGACCGACCGCTGCACGACCGACCGGAAGCGGATCGGGTCGCCAAGATCTCGCCCGACGATAATGCGTAAACCGTTGGGGAACTGCATGACATGGGCAACCGCGCGCGGCGCGTTTTCGCCCATCTCAGCGAGCGGTTGACGGTCGCCGACCCGCGAATAGTTGAACGGTCTGCCGATCCACCCGGAATATTCAAGGACGCCCGGCTGGAGATCGGCAATATTGCCGGCCAGCGGCCGCCCCCTGCCATCAGAGACGAGATAGACAAAGGCGCCGGGGCGGCGTGACCGGCGGTCAATGTCGCGCACCAATGCGCGCAGGCCACCACGGTTGAAGACGGCGGAGAGTTCGGCGATTTCAGCATCGACCGCGCCGCGGGTTTCGCGAATGACGAAATTGGCCGCCATGGCGCTCATATAAACGATGATGAGCAGCGCGCAGACGCCGAACAACAGCACGAAAAGCGCCGACAAACGAACCGCGGTTGTGTTCAGAGCCCTCGGTAACGCGACCATGGCTCACTCACGCATGACATAGCCCGCGCCGCGCACGGTGTGCAGTAAGGGCTTGTCGAACCCTTTTTCGATTTTTGAGCGCAGCCGCGAGATATGCACGTCGATCACATTGGTTTGGGGATCGAAATGATAATCCCAGACATGTTCGAGCAGCATGGTGCGGGTGACGACCCGCTCGGCGTTGCGCATCAAATATTCCAGCAGGCGAAACTCGCGCGGCTGCAGCACAATCGGCTGATCGCCGCGTTTGACATCACGCGAAAGCCGGTTGAGCACCAGATCGCCGACGCTGTAGGTCGTCTCCGCGTCCGCCGCATTGCCGCGCCGTTGCAGCGTTTCAAGGCGGGCCAGCAATTCAGAAAAAGCGTAGGGCTTGGTCAGATAATCATCGCCGCCGGCACGCAGGCCGGTAACGCGATCATCGACCTCGCCGAGCGCTGACAGGATCAGCGCCGGTGTCCGATCGCCCGCATCACGCAGTTCGGAAATGATAGCCAAGCCGTTCTTTTCCGGCAGCATGCGGTCAACAATCAGAGCATCGTAGGTGCCGTCCTGGGCCATGGCATGGCCGGTTTCACCGTCATTGGCAATGTCTGCGCCATGCCCGGCCTCGCTCAACGCCTTTTTCAGATAGTCGGCGGAGGGGCGGTCATCTTCTATGATCAAGATCTTCATGGCTACAGCGCTACGATAAATGAGGAATGGCGGCAACGGGCGCGAGGGGAAACCCGTTGCCGCCGCCTTTCCGACCGGAGGGGATGACATGGATGAAAAACCCGCCGGAAAGGTATTGGTTTAGCGTTGCAGCTTAGCCCTCATCGAGAGACAGAGCTGCAAAGCGGCTGGCATTTTCACCTTCCACGCGCACCAGCGCGGCACGACGGCCTTGCGCTTTAACAGCGTCGATCTGGTTGGTGATTTCTTCGGCAGACGTGACCGGTCGGTTGTTGATTTCGCGGATGATGTCACCGGCAACAATGCCGGCCTCAGCCGCTGCGCTTTCAGCGTCAACATTGGTGACCAATACGCCATTGCCATCTTCAGCCGGGATCACGGTCAGGCCGAAATCATCCATCGATGTCGGGCTGACCTCTTCTGGCGCCTCATCGGGCGCCAGACCGGCCAGTTCTTCACGGGTCGGCAATTCGCCGAGCGTTACGTCAATCGACCGTTCACGACCATCGCGGAAAACCTGGATCTCAACATCGGAACCGGGATCAAAGCCGGCGATCGCGCGGGACAATTCGCGGGGCCCATCGACATCAGCCGAATTCACGCCAACGATCACATCACCAATGCGGATACCGGCTGCCTCAGCGGGCGTTCCGGCTGTCAGTTCAGAAACCAGCGCGCCTGCTGCCTCATCGAGGCCGAGCGACTCGGCGATATCATCGCTGACCGGCTGAATGGAGACACCGAGCCAGCCACGCTGCACGCTGCCATCGTCGATCAGATCTTCGACAATGTCGCTGGCGACATTGGCCGGAACAGCAAAGGCAATGCCGACATTACCACCGGACGGTGAGAAGATTGCCGTGTTCACGCCAACAACTTCGCCGTTGAGGTTGAAAGTCGGGCCACCGGAGTTGCCGCGGTTTACCGCTGCGTCGATCTGCAGGAACTGGTCATAGGGGCCAGCGCCAATGTCACGCTCAAAGGCGGAGACGATGCCAGCAGTCACGGTGCCACCGAGGCCAAACGGGTTCCCGACGGCGACAACCCAGTCACCGACACGAGTTTTGCCGTCAGGGGCAAAGTCCACATAGGTGAATTCGGTGTTGGCATCGACCTTCAGCACGGCCAGATCGGTGCGGGGATCGGTACCGATCAGTTCGGCGTCATATTCTTCGCCATCATTGAGAATGACGGTGAATTCCTCGCCATTTTCAATGACGTGGTTGTTGGTGACCAGAAAACCGTCACCGGAGATGAAGAAGCCGGAGCCCTGCGAAACTGGACGGGCACGACGCGGCCGCTCGGCGCGTGGGCCTTCGCCGCGGCGGTCACCAAAGCCGAATTCACGTTCAAACTCACGGAAGAAGCGGCGGAACGGATGGCCCTCGGGCAAATCCTCAAAGCCGCGCGGGATCATATTGTTAAAACGGTCATTGACGGGCCGGACCGTTGAACGGACCCGCACCGACACGACGGCCGGCGATACGACATCGACCACATCAGCAAAACCGGGGGCTGCGACGGTGGTTTCGACGCGGACCGGCTCAGCATTGGCGGTTGAAAAGGCAGCGGCATTATACCCTGCAAAACCTGCGCCAACGACGGCGCCAGCGATCAAGAGGTTGCCCAGGCGGGATTTCAGCATTCTCATAGCACTCCTATTGAAGTCATCTGCGTTGACTGCATCGTATGCGTGCTATCTAGGGACCCAATCCTTTCACCAACATGGCCGGAACATGAAATCTTCGTAAGGTTTGGCAAAAAACCGCGTCAGGTGACGCGGGTGATTACGGCGGCATTGGTCTCCAAGGTCTTGTGAACCGGGCATTTATTGGCGATTTCGACGATTTTTTCCGCCATTTCGGGCGGCACGTTGCCGTCAATGGAAATGACACGTTCAAACCGGTCAATCTTACCGCCCTTTGCGGTCAAATCCTCGGCACAATCCGCGCAATCCTTGGCGTGGACCTTTTCATGGCTGACATCGACGGTGATTGCGCCAAGCTCAATCTTCTTGAAATCGGCATACATGCGCAGCGTCATGGACGTGCAGGCGCCGAGCGCCGTGGCAAGGTAATCATAAGGGGTTGGGCCGGTATCCGCGCCGCCAACCGATGGTGGCTCATCGGTGAAAAAGCGGTGTTTGCGCACATGAACCGTGTTTTGGAACTTTGACTGGCGTGTTTCGGCAACCCGCACATGTTCGTGCTGATCGGCCGTTTCCGGTTCGGGCGCTTCCTTCGGCAAGAGGCGTGATGCCCATGCGGAAATCATTTCGGCGGCGAAGGTGGCGTCTTCATCCCTCGACAGGAGATGGTCCGCCTCGCCGAGCGATACAAAGCTTTTCGGGTGTTTGGCGGCAGTGAAGATCTTTGTTGCGTTGCCGATGCCGACTGTGTTGTCGAGCGGGGAGTGCAGGATCAACAGGCTGGCGCGCAGTTTGGCGATCTTGTCGGTCAGTTCCGTTGACCGTGCCGCCTCGATGAAGCTTTTGCCGATCCGGAACTTCCGGCCGGCCAGCACCACTTCCGCGGAGCCATCGCGCTCAATGTCGCCGATCTTGTCTTCAAACATGTGCAGCACATGTTCGGCGTCCGCCGGTGCGCCGATGGTGGCGATGCCTTTGACGCTTTTGATGCGGTCGGCAGCGGCCAGAACCGCCGCGCCACCCAGCGAGTGGCCGATCAGCAATGTCGGCGCCTGACCATTTTCGGTCAGATGGTCAGCGGCAGCGACCAGATCTTCCACATTGGATGTGAAGCTCGTGTTGGCGAACTCGCCCTGGCTTGAACCGAGACCGGTAAAGTCAAAGCGCAGGACCGCGACGCCCAGACGCGCAAGATGGGCGGCAATTCTGCGCGCGGCGATAATGTCTTTCGTGCAGGTGAAACAATGGGCAAAGATCGCATAGCCGCGAATATCGCCATCGGGCGTATCAAAGCGTGCCGCGAGCACGTCACCATTTGCCGTTGTAAATTCGCGTTTTTCGATCGCCATGGCGGTCCCCTCTGAATTCTTGAGAGGAAGCTACCGCGTGTCGCGCTCACCATCATCCAAAATTTTTGCGATTCGCGCAGCGTCATCCTCACTGACTTGTGATGGCGCGGGCTGGGCACGGTTGCGCGTATAGCTGAAAAAGCCGATCGCGCCGAGCAGAAGCACGATCGCCGGTGTTGCCCACAGGATTGCGTTGCGCCCGCTCAAGGTCGGGCGCAGCAGGACAAACTCACCATAGCGATCAACGACAAAGGCAAGTACTTCTTCATTCGTGTCGCCATCGACCAGCCGCTCGCGCACCAGAACGCGCAAATCCTTCGCCAATTCCGCATCGGAATCATCGATCGACTGGTTTTGACACACCATGCAGCGCAATTGCGCGGACAGTTCTCTTGCCCGTTCCTCCAAAGCCGGATCGTCCAAAATCTCTTCCGGGGTTACCGCACCCACATTCGTCAGCGGCAGGACAAGAAACAGGCAGAGGGCGATCAACAAGCGGCGCATGGTAATCCTACTCTGCCGGTGCGGGCGCGGGGTCGCGGCGCCGGGCGCTTGCGGGTTTGGGCGCACCGACGCGCAGGCGCCTGTCACTGAGCGAGAGGACACCGGCAATGCACATGATCAGCGAGCCGTACCAGATCAGCGTGACATAGGGTTTCCACCAGACGCGCACGACGATCTTGCCGGGCGTCGCAGAGGGGTCACCGAGCGACAAATAATATTGGTGGAAGCCGAGGGTCAGAATGCCGGCCTCTGTCGTCGGCGTACGGCTGGCAACATAGACCCGCTTTTCCGGGTCAACGGTGCCGATTTCACGACCGTCGCGCAGGATCGTAAAGACGCCGCGCGAATAGGAGTAGTTGGGCCCAATGCCCGGCTCGAGGCTATCAAAGCGGGCCTCAAAACCGGCCAGCTGCACCGTTTCGCCGGGCGCCATGTTGCGCACAGTTTCGCTTTCAAACAGCGAGACACCGACAATCCCGATGGTCATCACGCCAACACCGGCATGCGCGAGCGCTGTGCCCCAGACCGAGCGCGGCAACCCTTTCAGGCGCGCCCATGCGACAGACGCGGACGCCTTTGGCAAACCGGCCTTGCCCCACAGATCGACCATGGCGCCGAAAATCAGCCAGAACGCCAAGCCCATGCCAAACAGGGCGAGCACCGGTTGCTGGCTTTCCACATAGACAATGACCATCGCGGCTAGGACCGACAGGCCGGCAGCGATCCACAGGCGCTGCGCCGCGGCGTAAAGATTGCCGCGCTTCCAGGCCAGCAGCGCGCCGAACGGCACGGCCATCAAAAGCGGGATCATCAGCGGGATAAAGGTCAGATTGAAATAGGGCGCGCCGACAGAGATTTTTTCGCCCGTCACGGCTTCCACCAGCAAGGGATAGAGCGTGCCGACCAGGACGGTGGCGGTCGCTGTGGTCAAAAACAGATTGTTGAGCACCAGCGCGCCTTCGCGCGAGACAGGGTGGAACATGCCGCCATTGCGCAGGGTTGAGACGCGCAGGGCAAACAGCACCAGCGAACCGATGATGAAGAACATCAGGATCAGCAGGATGAACAGGCCGCGCTCAGGATCGGTCGCGAATGAATGTACGGATGTCAGGACGCCGGAGCGCACCAGAAATGTGCCCAGCAGCGAGAAAGAGAAGGCGAGGATCGCGAGCAGGACGGTCCAGATCTTCAGCGCATCGCGCTTTTCCATCACAAGGGCCGAATGCAGCAACGCCGTGCCGATCAGCCAGGGCATGAAGGAGGCGTTTTCAACCGGGTCCCAGAACCACCAGCCGCCCCAGCCAAGCTCATACTACGCCCAATAGGAGCCAACGGCGATCCCGGCGGTCAGGAACACCCAGGCGGTGAGTGTCCAGGGGCGAACCCAGCGCGCCCACGCGGCATCGATACGCCCTTCAATCAGCGCGGCGATCGCAAAGGAAAAGCAGATCGAAAAGCCGACATAGCCCATGTAGAGAAGCGGCGGGTGGATGGCCAAACCGATATCCTGCAGCAGCGGATTGAGATCGCGACCCTCCAGCGGCGCCGGCACCATGCGTTCAAACGGGTTGGAGGTGAGCAGGATAAAAAGCGTGAACGCGACGGTGATCGAGCCTTGCACGCTTAGCACGGCCGCCTTGAGCCTTGGCGGCAGATTGCCGCCGAACCAGGCCACCAGCGCGGCGAACAGTGTCAGCGTCAATATCCATAGCAGCATAGAGCCTTCATGGTTCCCCCAAACGCCAGAGATTTTGTAGATCATTGGCTTAGCGGAAAAGGAATTCTCCCACACATTGCGGACCGAAAAATCGCTCGTCACATAGGCCAAAGTGAGCACGGCAAAGGAAAGGGCGACGAGTAGGAAGGTCGCGGTCGAGAGCGTCGGGGCCAGGGCGATCAGCGTATCGTCGCGGGTTCTCAGGCCCCACATGGGCACCACGACTTGCACAAGCGACAGCGCCAGCGCGAGGACCAATGCATAGTGACCAAGTTCAATGATCATCAGTAATCGCTCCCTGCGCTGGTCTCGCCCTCGCCTTTCCAATGGCCCTGCTCTTTGAGCGCATCGGCAACTTCACGCGGCATATAGGTCTCATCATGCTTGGCGAGCACGGTGTCGGCTTCAAAATAGCCCTCGCGGGTCAAAATGCCCTCAGCGACAATGCCCTGCCCTTCGCGGAACAGGTCCGGCAAGATGCCGGCATAACGCACGGTGATGGAATGATTGACGTCTTCGACCGCGAACTCGACGGTTGCATCGTCCAAATTTTGTACCGACCCATCAGCGACCAGCCCACCCAACCGGATCCGGTCGGTCTGCGTGTCCTGCATAGCTTGCAGATCGGTCGGCGTGCGGAAGAAGGTGACTTGTTCGCTCAGCGCGGTCAGCATGAGCGCGGCCGCAGCGCCAAGCACGGCGAGGCCGGAAAAGATGACGGTCAGACGTTTTTGTTTACGTGTCATGTTTCATTCTCAACGGCTGAAATGCCAAGCTCGTTGGCCAGTTGACGCAGTGACTCGACGGCTTGCTGATTGTCCTGAAAAGCGTCGATCCCATTTTCAAGGGCGGTGCTGGCGAGATCTGACTGGCCCAGCGCGGCGCGCGCGCGGATAAGGCGCAGCCAGCCCTGCAGATCGTTGGGATCATCGGCCAGCCGCTCATCCAGGCCATCGACCATCGCCATGATCATTTCGGCCTGTTCATCGGCCGGCAACTCGCTGATGGCACGGCCGGCATCCTGATCAATCTGCGGGGCAGCGCCGGAGGGCGTTTCGGGTTGAATTTGCTGGCGGGCGATGCCGACCATTTGCGCCCATTCATCATTCTGGCCGGACACGGACAGGCGTTCCCACCGTGCCAAGGCCCCGGCCTCATCGCCGCCTTGTGCAGCGGCAAGGCCGACAAAGAACATCGAGCGCGTGTCCGTCGGATCAAGTTCGAGGGCGGCTTGAAAGCGCTGCAACGCGCCGTCATTCACGACCCCGCCCGCCTGCGCCACAAGGGCATGGCCAAGGCCTGACAGCCTTTCGACAGTTGGCCCATCCAGGCTGATGGCATTTTCAAAAGCAGAAGCGGCCTTGTCGGATTGGTTCAAACGCAAATAGATCGGCGCCACCACGTCCCAGCCGCGCACATCATCGCTGTTAACGCGCAAATGCTCCTCGGCGCGCTCCAACATCAGCGCGATGTCCTGATCGCCGCCGATCGGACTTGCCCGTTCAAGGCGCGCGGCAAGCGGCTGTGCTTCAAGGCCGGGCGACCCGATTTCATAGTAAAACAGCAGCGCAATGGCGGGCACAAAAAGCAGCGCGAAGGCTGGCCCGACCACGCGGTCACGGCGCGCAGGAGCAGCTTGGTTTTCCGCTGCCTTGTCTTCAGCAGCCATCACACGGCGCGCGATTTCCACGCGTGCCTGTTCATACTCGCTAGCGCCAATCAGGCCGCGGTCCTTGTCCGCGTCCAACTCGCTGAGCTGATCGCGATAAACCGTAACGTCAAAATCCTTGTCGGCCGCCAGATCGGCTTTCTCACCGCTCTTTTTATAGAGCGGGGCAAAACCGACCAGAACGGCAACAATCGTCAGCGCTGCGGCAAGAAACCAAAACATCTTTCTTCTCTAACATGGGCCGGCGGACTATTGGCGCCTTTTCGCAATATCTGCGACAACTGCCCGCACGCGCTTTGCTCTAGGTCAATAAGGTCCAGCTTCCGTCTTCGTTCCGGCAAGCAGTACCGCGGGCCGTTGCGGGCTGGGATCCATCGGCGCCCGGCGTGGTGTTGAACACGCGATGGGAGAATTGGCGGCAGTCCTGCGAACCGACACGGTAGGGTTGCGAAGCGGTTACCTGACCGGCAAGCGCTTGTTGGCCTGATTGCCAAGTCACCAACTCGCCAGGCGCGGCATATTCCAACGCGCGATATTCGCTCGACAGCGCCTGACGCGTATCGGCCGGGGCCAGACTGAGCGCTGAAATCTGGCCGATCAAACCGCCATCGAGCGCCGCGATCAACCGCCCCTCGGTGGCCAGCGACGGCGGACCAGCAATCAGCGATGTTGTCTGGCACGCCGAAACGAGCAGCAAGGATGGCATGACGATGGCCAGAACTGTTGTGCGGAATCGTTGTTGCATGCCCGATAATTAGGTTGTCGGTGGGTGGAAAATCAATGTGTCGCGTGGATTGCAGCAAATTGTGACAAATCAATGGGCACGCGGCAGCTCGATGCGCACATGCAATCCCCCCAGATCCGATGCCAGGAGGGTCAAATCCCCCTTATACGCGGCAACCGTGTCGGCGACGATGGAAAGGCCCAAACCGGTGCCGGGCACGGCTTCATCGAGGCGCTTTCCGCGCTTGAGCGCGATATCGCGGTTTTCGGCCGGAATGCCCGGGCCATCATCTTCAATGTCGAGAATGAACCTGTCCTTGTGCGCTTCAGACACCGCCAGTGAGCAACGCACCTGCTTTGCCGACCATTTGGTCGCGTTTTCCAACAAATTGCCCAAAATCTCCTCCAGATCGCTTTGCTCACCGGCAAACGTGATCGGGGCATCGTCGTCGCGATGCAAATCCACCTGCTTTTCCGGGTTGAGCTTTTGCATCACCCGAACGAGCTTTTCTGTGACGGCCACGGCATCGGAGCGGAACACGGCACCGCCGGACTGGGCGGCGATCTGCGCGCGTTTCAGATAGTTCTGGACATAAAGGGTCATCTCATCGGCCTGCTCGCTGACAAGCTTGGATGAGACGCTTTTGCCTTCGGCCTCATTGCGCAGCACGGCGATCGGGGTTTTCAGCGCGTGGGCCAGATTGCCCACCTGCGTGCGGGCGCGTTCAACGACCCTCTTATTGTTGTCGATCAGCGTGTTGATTTCATCGGCCAGCGGCGCGATCTCAGCGGGAAATTCGCCGTCGAGACGGGCTTTTTTGCCGCCCTGCACATCGATCAGTTGATCGCGCGCGGTCACCAGCGGGCTAAGCCCGATCCGGATCAGAACTGCGTTGAGCAGCAGGAGGCCGATGCCAAACGCGCTCAAGACGCCGATAATGTTGCGGCGCAGCGATTGGATGCCCGCCTCAAACTGGGAAAAATTGGCCGATGTTTGCAGCCTGATCGCGGTCGACGCGTCGCCGATTTCAAACTCGGTCTCCACCACGCGCAGCAAAATGCCATTGTTATCGGGCACGATGTAAACGCGCTGGAAGGTTGAATCGAAAGGCACCGCGTCAAGCGGCAGGCGGGCAATTTGTGCGGTGCCGAGCGAATCCGATTTCAGCGCTCGGCTACCGGGCCTGTCGATGATGGAAGCTTGCCAGTACCAGCCGCTTTCAGCCTGCTCAAAACGCGTATCGCCCAGGCGCGGGCGACCGATCAATTGCCGATCCTGGTTGACGTCGACTTCGGCCAGCAAATTGAACAAATGCGCCTGCTGGACGCTGGCCAACGCAGACAGGGCGTTGGCCCGAAATTGTGCGATCAGGAACCAGGCCAGCATGGCGATCGCGATTATGGTGAAAATGCTGGTGAACGCGATGATCCGACGGGTCATCGACGCATTGGCGGGTATCACGTGCCGCTTGCTCCGCCTGCGGTATCCGGCGGCTCGTTCAAGCGATAGCCGAGGCCGCGAATGGTTTCGATGAGATCAACGCCCATTTTCTTGCGCAGCCGACCAATAAACACTTCGACCGTATTGGAATCGCGGTCAAAATCCTGGTCATAGAGATGTTCGATGAGTTCAGTGCGCGAGATCACCTTGGCCTTGTGGTGCATCAGGTAGGAGAGCAGCCGGAATTCGTGCGATGTCAGCTTCAGCGTCATGCCGTCGACGGATGCTTTTGACAGGCGCGTGTCGAGCACCAAGGGTCCGCAGACCAATTCGTTTGCCGCATGGCCGGCGGCGCGGCGGATCAGCGCCCGCACCCGCGCCAGCACCTCTTCGGTGTGAAAGGGCTTGGTGACATAGTCATCGGCGCCCGCATCAATGCCGGCGACCTTGTCGCTCCAGCGGTCGCGGGCGGTCAGGATCAGGACCGGCATGGTGCGCCCATCTTCGCGCCAACGCTGTAAAATGCTGATCCCGTCCATCTGCGGCAAGCCGATGTCGAGCACCACGCAATCATAGGGCTCCGTATCGCCGAGAAAGTGGCCTTCCTCGCCATCAAAGGCAGTATCGACAACATAGCCGCCCTCTTCGAGCGTGGCTTTGAGTTGTCGGTTCAAGTCAGGATCATCTTCGACCAGCAAAAGGCGCATGTGAGAGCTCCGCGCAGTTTCTGCGTTAGTCTTATCGCAATCGGTCAGGTCGATGCAATTATGAGGCTCGTCGATTATCGGGGAACTTCAATCGTTTCGCGCTTGGGCCGCTGTCCGCCTTGCGCGGGCTTTAAGATAACGATCCGGCAAACTGCCTGGCCGCCTGATGTTGCTTCCTGCGCGCTGACAAGTGTGGCGCCATTTTGCGAGGCCACACGGTTGCCGACGGCCTGGCAATTGCCGCTCTGCGCGAAAAACAGATTGCTCGCGCTGGCTGGCACCAG
>JBCCRB010000017.1:0-15488 GCA_039208465.1 Pseudomonadota bacterium | reverse complement strand
GTTAGGGTTAATGCCCAGTAAAGCCGATCCACTTACTGTTCGCCGGTTGGTTGCCATGCTTACAGTTTACCGGTTGGTTACCATGCCGCTTTACTATGCGATCGAAGTAACTTCACGCGTTCAGGAATGAGTATTATGAGTGACGCTGGCCGGGCATCGGTGGATGCCGACATAGACATCCTGCGCTTTTTTGGCGCCTTATGGCGCGACAAGTTCAAAATTCTGCTTGTGTCGGCAGCAGTTGCGGTTGCTGTTGGGCTGTTGCTGTCCATGGCAGCGCCGACCTATCGCGCCGATAGCAGGGTGTTGATCGAGCCGAGTGAAACGATCTTTACCCGTCCGCAGGATGACACCGGCGTTGCGGTGGAAGTCGTCGATCCGGAGGCAGTAGCCAGCCAAGTCGAAATCATCACATCAACAGACCTGTTGACACAGGTCGCGCAGGACCTGAACCTGGCGCAATATAGCGAGTTTGATGAAACAAAAGGCATGGGCACGCTGAAAGGCATGGCCATCGCTTTTGGACTACTTGGCGACCCGGGCCGCATACCGGTTGAAAAGCGGGTGTTGGAAGCCATGCGTGAGCGCTTGGAAGTCTTTCCGGTTGAGCAATCGCGGGTCATCATCATTCAGTTCACCTCACAATCTGCCGAACTGGCAGCAATGGTGCCTAATGCATTGGCCGAGGCCTATGTGACACTGGAAAGCAATGCGAGCCTGCAAAACACCGGTGAAGCGAGCCGTTTTCTGGCCGGTGAAATCGAGCAATTGCAGCAAAGCGTGCGTGTCGCCGAAGGGCGCGTTGCAGACTATCGCGCCGCCAATGAACTGTTCGTTGGTCAAAACGATGAGGTTTTGGCGACCCAGCAGCTTTCCGAACTGTCGACCGAATTGTCGCGTGTGCGCGCCGACCGGTCTTCGCTTGATGCCCGGGTCGGCAGTATTGAAGGCGCGCTGTCTGCCGGCGCGGCCCTCGATACGCTGCCCGACGTAATTGCCTCACCGCTTGTTGCCCGCCTGACCGATCAGCGCGCTTTGCTCAACGCACAAGCGGCAGAATTGTCGACAACCTTGTTGCCCAACCATCCGCGCCTGCGGGCGGTGCGGGCACAATTGTCCGAAATTGATAGCCAGATCAGAAGCCAGGCGCAGAAAGTGCTGGCCGGGTTGCGCAATGAGGCCGATATCGCGCGGGCGCGTGAAGCCGAGTTGGCCGGTGATCTGAACACGCTCAAGGCGGCTTCTGCGCGTGCCAACACACAAGCGATCGAGCTCAACGCGCTGGAGCGCGAAGCGGCATCCCAGCGCGAATTGTTGGAGACCTATCTGGTGCGTTTCCGCGAAGCCCAATCACGCGATGAAGGTCAATATGCACCGGCGCCGGCACGGGTGATTTCGGGCGCAACGGTCCCGTTCGAAGTGCATTTCCCCAAGCCGCTTCCAATCGTTATCGGAACGTTCATCGGCACGATGGTGTTGATGTCATTATATACTTTGATGGCGGAGTTGCTGTCTGGCCGTGCCATGGTTGCGGCGCCAAGCGTGCCCGTCCGCCCGGCGCCAGCAAGTAGTATGCGCGAAAAAAGCGCTGAACCCATCGCCACCGCGCCCTCAATGGAAACGCCGATGAGTGCGATCGATTTCAATAATGAGGACTATTCGGTCGATAGGGTTGGCCAAACCATTTTGGCGCGCGGCGCAAGCCGCATTTTGGTGGTGTCCCCGGAAAGCGTGGAGGCATCAGCCAACGCGGTTGCCTTGACGCGCCAGCTCAGCGAGCAGGGCCTGCGTGCCGTTATCGTCGATGTGACCGGCACCAACGCAGCCGGGCAGATCATGAGCGCGGAACCAAACCTGGTGGGCCTGACCGATTTGCTGGTCGCAAGCGCCTCTTACGGTGATGCGATTCACAAGGACGATGTTTCCGATGCTCATTTCATTCCGGCCGGACAGGCAGATCCGTATGAGGCCGCACGCGCGATCAATCGCTTGACGATCATCGCAGATGCGCTCGCCGATGCTTATGATTGTGTGATTATCGATTGCGGTTCGGCCGATCTAGGTTCGATGGAAAACCTGATGAGCGATACCACGCAGATTGTCATCTCAGTGGTCGGTGAACCCCGACTGCAAACCCGCAAGACGGTCGATGAGATGATATCAAATGGTGTCGATGACCTGCTTTTGATTATCGGTCAGGCACCTGATCTACCGGTCAATCCGACCCGTAACCGTGCACGCGCGCAGGCACTTGCGTAAAGCCTGAACCTGTCAGCGACGGCCTGCGAGCGTCTTGCGCAAACGCTTGGCAGCGTTCCAGACCGTCTCGTTTGTTTTCAGCGATCGGACAGCTTTTGAACGCAAATCCTGCGTCAGGGCGATCAGGCGACCACTGGCATTGGCCGCAATGAATGTGTCGGCATGCCAGGTTTCAACATCGCACCAGCGCCGCTTATACTGCTCTTCGCCGATGCCAAAATCGAAAACCGAAAAGCCGACGGCGCAATAATGCTCAATGGCGCGGTAAAATAACAGATCACCGGGGCTGGCATGAGCATGCTGGTCATCGAAAGCCCCGAACTCCACGGTTACGCAGCCGCCAAATTCGGTGCAGCCGATGACCGCAATCGGGTCGTCATCAAGGCAAAGGGCGTGAAGGCGATGCTTGGCCGGCAAGGACGGCGCGCCAACGTCGTTAAACTGTGCCCGCATCACGGCCTGCGTGGCCGGATCGGCAAACACATCGAAAATGCCCAATTGCTTGAACCTTTCCGCTTTCATGGCAAAAAACCGGCCGAGAAACTGGTTGACCCGCGCTGTTGTATCAGCGGTCAAAACAGAAACCACGCCCAGACTTTCCAACTTGCGCTGTGATGATCTTGCTTTTTTACGAAGCCGTTTGCCATTGCGTTCGGCCAAAACCGCATCAAACCCGCCAGCGAGCGAAAACGACAAGGCGACATTCGGGCTGCGCGTTGATTGCGCATCCACAAACGGGTTGGCTAGATCTTTGACGCTGCGCAACTGGCGTTCCAGCACAAGCGAGCACGGCGCGTGCGGCATGTCATGCAGCGCCTTGCGAATAGCACGCCGGTCGAGTGGACCGAGCGATTGAATGGCTTCTATTGGCCCGATGGGAAAATTACCGTTTGCATGGCGATCACCGATAAACCGCGCGGTGCAATCGTCATGTTCCTCAAGCGGCAATATGACCGGCCCGCTCGGTGTATCGATCGAAATGATGTAAGGGTCTTTGTCGCCTTGGTCGATCCACAAGGACAGGACACGCGGATCCTGACATCGGGCGTGAATCCAAGCAGCGGGTATTTCTGCCAGCCGGTCAAGCGCATCGGCCTTGTTCTGGACAACACCCAATGCAAGCGTCTGACCATCACGCGCGCGGTCACCCAAAAGATATGCATGATTTCCGTTTGACAATTCAACCATGTCTCAACCCTTTGGAAATACATACGGCGCTTGAGGTATCTATTTCGTTGCTGCTTTCGCCTGAAAGTCGCGGCCGACGCGCCGGTTAGTCTGCATGGTAAACAAGACATTAATCCGCAAATTGTTCATGATAGGCGCACAGGCGACCGGCATGTCCTTCATCGCGCGCGGATTTATGGGCGGTCTGGGCGGCATTTTGATGCTGCATCGCGTCAGCGCACCGATCAACACAAGTGGCATCAACAACTTTCTGTGCGTCGAGCCGCAGTTTCTCGATCGTCTGTTGGCCACGCTCAAGCGCGACAAATACCGCTTCGTCTGCATTGAAGAATGCGTGGACCGCACCGAACGCGGCTATGTCGATGAGCGCTTTTTAGCGATTACGCTGGATGATGGTTACCGCGATAATCTCATCGCTGCGGCGCCGGTTTTCCGAGCGCACGAAACACCTTACGCTGTTTACGTCTGTCCCGGTTTTGTCGAGGGCACGGCCCATCTTTGGTGGGATATTTTGGCCACTGTGATTTCCAGACAGGATCGCATTGCCTTTAACATGTCCGAAGGCGGTGTGGGCCTCGATTGTCGCACACGGTCGCAAAAACAACGCGCCTACAACACATTAATCGACCATCTGACCACCGATCTGGATGAGGAAGCCCAGCGCCAATTCGTCAAGGATCTGGCGGACGCCTATGCCATCGATAGTGTACAGTTTACGCGCGATGCGATCATGAGCTGGGATGAGTTGCGTACGCTAGACGCCGATCCGCTTTGCACGATCGGCGCCCACACCCTCAATCATTACAATCTCGCGCGGCTGCCCGAAGAGCAGGCGCGCTTTGAGATCGAGCAAAGCGCGCAGGTCCTCCAGGTCGAGTTGGGCGCCCGCCCGCGCCATTTTGCTTATCCGTACGGCGGAGAGATCGCAGTCGGTGAGCGCGAAGTGCGCTTGGCAAGCGAAGTTGGCTACCGGTCAGCAGTCACGACACGCCACGGTCTGATCCGCTCGACCCACGCCAATCATCTGCACGCACTGCCACGGGTCTCCATCAATGGGAATTATCAGCGCGCCCATTATGTGCGCACAATGTTGAGCGGGGTGACGGTGGCTGCCTCAAACATGGGGCGCTTGACCGTCACCACATGAATTCAGTGTGGCTGCCCGTCTTCGGGCGGCCTGACCATCCATTTGACGATGAACATGCCCGGCACGACCCAAAGCAGGCCGGAAATGCCGAAAAATGCCAGATGGATATACCAGGGGCTTTCCGCCAGCCGGTATGTGGCCACGGTGATCGCGACCAGCGAATAGATGATGACAAGCGCGACGAGCGCGACCATGCCGATGAAAGATTTCAAAGACGGGTGCATAACTTACCTCTTTGAGCGCTAAGTAGCACGAAGCGGATTGTTGCCAAGTGATCTGCGACACAAGTGATCTGCCGCAATTGCGACAAGACGGCGCTTGCACAGAGCGCATGAGCTGTGCGACCAGCATCCGCGATGACCGACGCAACCATGACAAACATAACCGACGCGCAGAACAGGGCGTTTGCCGATGCGGGCCGTGAATTGGCCAATCGCGCACTGGTGCGCAACTGGCTCTACACGGCGTGCCTGGTGTTGTTGGCGCTTGTCGTTGTTGGCGGCGCCACGCGGCTGACCGACTCCGGCCTATCCATCACGCAATGGGAACCGATCCACGGTGTCATTCCGCCCCTGACCGAAGCGCAGTGGCAGGCCGAGCTGGAGGAATACCGGCAAATCCCGGAATATCAGTTGCAGAACAAGGGCATGTCGATGGCTGAATTTCAGTTCATCTACTGGTGGGAATGGGGCCATCGTTTTCTGGCGCGTTTCCTTGGCCTTGTCGTGGGCATTCCATTGCTCATTTTTCTGGCGACGCGCCGTATCGACCCACGCATGCGGTTGCAGACAAGTGCGATCTTTCTTCTGATCTGTTTTCAAGGCTTCATCGGCTGGTGGATGGTCTCATCGGGCCTGACCGAACGCGTCGATGTCAGCCACTATCGATTAGCCACACATTTGACGATGGCGGCGATCATATTGGGTTTGATGGTCTGGACCGCACGCGGCCTGGCCCCCCACGCCAACGAGGCGCCGCCGCCGGCCAAATCCACCAGGGCCGCGGCGGTGCTGGTTTGCTTGACCTTGCTGCAAATCTGGATGGGCGCGATGGTGGCCGGCATGGACGCGGGCCTGGTCTTCAATGAGTGGCCGACCATGGATGGCGGTTTCGCGCCACCAGCGGTCATGTGGAACGATGCCTTGGGTTGGCAAAACTGGTTTGAAACACCGGCATATGTACAATTTGCCCATCGCTGTGGCGCTTATGTCGTCTTCGCCGTTGCCATCATGCATGCCGTTGCCTGTTGGCGCCGCGCACCGCGCACAACGCATGCATGGCGATCATTGGTGCTGGTCGGTTTGATGTTCGCGCAAGCCATGGTTGGCATCATCACCCTGGTCATGGCGGTGCCGCTGAATTGGGCGCTGCTCCACCAGGGTCTGGCTTTCATTCTATTTGCGTTTGCAGTCGCGCATTGGCGCGCTCTTAACGGTCCGCTGCCCTTATCGGACGGGCGCGCACATATCCGCGCTGCATAATAGTTGAATTGATCCTGTTGATTTGCACGGTATGAGCTTCGCACAAATATGCGTTCATAGCCTCTATGCCCCAAAGCAAATCAAAAGACGAAGCCGAGCACGCTCACAACGAGGCATTCTACGCCAAAAAGGATTGGCTGCTGTTTGCCAGCCGCTTCCAACCAGGCTTCAACGGCCCGCAAGTCTTTCTTTCACGGCAAAAACGCAAATCGTCGACGCTTGAACCGATCCTCGCCATCAACACGGCAACCTGCCAAACTTACCCGGAATTCACCCGTCTGCGGCGGCGACTGCTGGCTGCGGCGAAAAGTGTACTGCTGACGCCGTTTCAGATCATGCGCATCATGGCACCGCGCGCAAAATACGCAAAAAACGCCTTCGGTCGATCTTACCGCGGGCAATATGCCGATATCTTCAGAGCATGGTGGTATGCCGATCTGCAACCGCAGGAATATTATGAGGCACTGCTGGCCCGTCACCAGGGTGGACCGGCGTTGTTTGAATATTTTGATGCGGACCTTGTCTTCCGCGTCGTCGCCGTCTTGCAATTGGATCTGTTCGGCGAACCGGCCCTGCATCTCAATGACAAAGCCCTGTTTGGCAAATGGTTGGCAGAAGAGGGGCTTCCGGGCGCAGCCGAGTTTGCTGTGACGAGTGCGACGTCAGACATTGATCCACGGCAGCTTCTCGCCCTTGGCAAAGAGATCATCATCAAACCCAACCGGTCCGGTTTCGGCAGGCGGGTAGAAGTCTGGACGCGCAAATCAGATGACCGTTGGACAACGCCTGAGCGCGAACTGTCGACGGCCAACTTGATCGCGCATGTCAAAGAGCAGGCGCAACAGTTGATTGGCGGCGTAGTCGTGCAGGAGCGCTTGCACAACCACTCAGACTTGGCGGCCATGACCGGCAAGGGCCTTGCTACCTGCCGGTTCATCACCATGCGTAATGAAAACAGCGACCTTGAAGTCGTCATGTTTTATTGGCGCATGGCCTGGCCGGGCAGCAATGTCGACAATTACCATGCCGGCGGCTTTTATTGGATCACCGATGACAACGAAACCGGCGTTATCGTCCACGGCGTCGACACGGACACACAAGCCAAGCAGCGCCTTCTCACGCATCATCCCGTGACAGGCGCCTACATGATCGGTTTCACCCATCCCAATTTTGCCGAATTGCGTGCTCTGGCCTTAAAGGCACATGAAAAACTGCCTGATATCATGTTTGCAGGGTGGGATGTCGCCATGACGACGCAGGGACCCAAATTGATTGAATTGAACACGCCGTGCAGCTTCCCGCCACGCATACAGATGACGACCGATGGCTTGGGCCAATCGCGATGTGGGCAAATATTGGCCCATTATGCGAGAACATGGCTGGAACTGCCGATTGGCAGCCGCACGAAACCGCCGCGGGCCACCTTGTGATCGTCCGGCTGGGTCGTTCGGCGCGATACGCAACAAGGATTGAACAGGGCAATTGAATGCGTTCATGAGACCGATCACACGAGACAGACCAGGCAAAGCCAATGAGCGCTCATTAAATGAAGCCTTCTATGCAAAGAAGGATTGGCTCTTGTTTCGCGGCCGGCATCAGCCCGGTTTCACCGGCCCGCAAATCTTCTTCAGAAATCAAAATCGGAAATCCGCAGCCCTTACACCCATCCTCGCGGTCAACACGGCGACCTGCCAAAGCTATCGGAATTTTACCCGCCGGCATCGCTATCTGGGATCGCTTGCAAAGAGCCTGCTGCTCACGCCGATACAGATCGCCTGGATTATGCGGTCAAGGGCCGCGCATGCGAAACGGGTTTTCGGTCGGTCGTACACTGGCCAATATGCGGATATGATGCGGGCCTGGTGGTTCGCGGATTTGCAGCCACAGGAATATTACAACGCGTGCCTTGCCCAATACCTTGGGAGCGATGCGCTCTATGAATTTCTGGATACACAATCGCTGTTCCGAACGGTCGCCGTGTTGCAGCTTGACCTATTTGGCGAGCCACCGGTTCTATTGAACGACAAGGCTGTATTCGGCCAATGGCTGCGCGACAACCAATTGCCCGGCGCGCGCGAAGTTGCGGTCAAGAGCGATGAGATGCTCCTTGACGCGCAGCAATTAAACGATCTGGGCGACCAGATTATCATTAAGCCCTGCAAGTCCGGCTTTGGCCGCGATATTGAGGTGTGGCACAAAAACTCTAACGGCGCTTGGGGGCAGGGCGATCACACGCACACGACGCAGCAGCTGATTGAACACATCACGGCGCTGGCGGGGCAGACTTTCGGTGGCCTGATTGTCCAGGAAAGGCTGCATAACCATCGCGATATCGCCGAACTGTCTGGCCCCGCATTGGCGACATGCCGCTTCGTCACGATCCATAACCAGGCCGGCGTCCCGGAGATCGCCGCCCACATTTGGCGAATGGGTTGGCCCGGCTCGAACATCGACAATTTCAACGCCGGCGGTTTCTACTGGCTCACCAATGATCTGGAAACCGGGTCATTCATGTACGGCATTGATCGGCAAACCGAAGCGACACAAAGGCTGCTGACCCGCCATCCCGTTACCGGCGCGCACATGGTCGGCTCCAGCCATCCACATTACGCAAGACTGCGCGATCTTGTTTTAGCAGCGCATGCCAAATTGCCCGATATCATGCTGATCGGGTGGGATGTTGCGATGACATCTGACGGTCCAAAACTCATAGAAATGAACACGCCGTGCAGTTTCACGCCGCGCATCCAACGGGCAACCGATGGGCTGGGCCGATCTCGATGCGGTGAGATCCTTGCGCATTATGCTGAAAAATGGCTTGCGCGGCGCGCTGCTACGCCATCGCAGAGCAGTGCTACCCGTTCAACATGATGTCGAGATTTTGCACCGCCGCACCGGACGCGCCTTTGCCCAGATTGTCGAGCGAGGCGATAATGTTGACATGGCCCGCATCGCCATTGGCGCAGACGTAAAGGCGCATGCGATCGGTGCCCGCCAATTCAGTCGGGTCCAGCCGCACCGGAATGTCATGCAAGCCAACGATGTCAACAATGTCTTGTCCGGTGTAATGCTCGGCCAGCGCATGGTGCACATGAGCAAACGATGGGCGGCCTGCCATTAGCTCCAAATGCAGCGGGATGTTGACGAGCATGCCTTGCGCAAAACGACCGACATTGGGCGTGAAGATCGGCCTTCTCTTAAGGCCGGCCCGTTCAACGATTTCCGGCACATGCTTGTGCGCCAATGTCAGGGCGTAAGCAAAATAGGGCGCATCAATCGCATTTTGCGCGTTCGAATTTTCCATTTGCGCGATAAGCTGTTTGCCGCCGCCCGTGTAGCCGGAAACGGCGTTGATCGTGACCGGATAGTCAGCCGGCAAAAGTCCCGCCAGGATGAGCGGCCGCAAGATGCCGATCGCGCCCGTCGAATAGCATCCCGGGTTCGAAACGAACTGTGCCTTTGCGATCCGCGCTGCTTGCCCCGGTTCGGCCTCGGCAAACCCGTAGACCCAATCATCATGCGTCCGGTGCGCCGTAGACGCATCGATAAACCGTGTCCCGGCATCGCGCGCCAAGGCTACGGCACCGCGCGCGGCATCATCGGGCAAGCACAAAATGGCGACATCGGCCTCCTGTAAAAGGGCGGCGCGCTTATCATCATCGCGCCGATCATCATGGGCAAGCGACAGCATCTGCAGGTCAGAACGGTCTGCCAACCGCTCGCGGATTTGCAGTCCGGTCGTGCCATGTTCGCCATCAATGAAGATTTTCGCTGTCATATCAATGATTTGCCGCGGTTTTTGGATTCAGTTTTGGGAGTCAGTGTGGCGTTTTTGCGCCAACAGGCCGATCACGTACATCGCAATGGTCGCGCCTGCAATGGCTGTCACGTCCGCATGGTCATAGGCCGGGGCAACTTCCACCACATCCGCGCCGACCAATGGCAGACCAGCCAATTGCCGGATCACCGACAGGATCTTGGCGCTCGACGGCCCACCGGCAACCGGTGTGCCAGTGCCCGGTGCAAAGGCAGGGTCAAGACAATCAATGTCGAAGGTCAAGTAGCAGGGCCGGTCGCCGACACGCGCGATAATCGCCTCGGCAATCGCTCGGCTGGACATGTCTTCCACATCATCACCCGACAGAATTTGGATGCCGAAATCATCCGGCGCATGGGTGCGAATGCCGATTTGAATGGATGCATCGGCATCGATCACACCATCTTTGACCGCGCGGCCGACAAAAGTGCCATGGTCGATCCGCTTGCCATCATCATCCCATGTGTCCTGGTGCGCATCAAACTGGATCAGCGCCAGTTTGCCATGGCTGGCGGCATGCGCTTTCAGGAGCGGCCAGGTAACAAAATGATCGCCACCAAGCGCCAGGAGAAACGCACCGGCCTGGATGATCTTTTTCGCCTCGCGCTCAATCGCGGCTGGGGTACGGGCGTGGTTGCCATAGTCCAGCAAAACATCGCCGCGATCGACGACCGCCAATTGGGCAAACAGATCGATGCCAAAGGGCGGCTGCGGATCATTGTCAAAAATTGCCGAGGCGCGCCGGATCGCCTGCGGCCCGAAACGGGCGCCGGGCCGGTTGGAAACGGCAGCATCAAACGGAATGCCGAGGATCGCGACATCGACGCCTTTAAGCTGTTTGGTGAATTTGCGACGCATGAAGGAAAGTGCGCCGGCATGGGTCGGGTCACTGGAGGCGCCGGTCAAACCGCGCGCGGTAAATGCATGATCGATTGTCGAGTTTGCCATGGGCCCGTCACAAAGGTGATAAGTCCATCGCCTTCAACAGCTTCTGCGCGCCATTGGCAACGGATTTCCGTCGATCTTCCGAAAGCATGCGCACACGCATTTCAATCCGCGGCACAATAGAAGCATCATGTTTCACAAAGGTGCGCAGGGTTTTCATCGTCATGTTCAGGACGATCCAATCATCATGATCAACCAGCGTTGTGATCAGATAGTCGGTCGCAGCAACGCGCTGTTCTGCTGTCAGGCGTTGGCGATGTTCAAGCCATAATTGGGACAGGGTCCAGCGCGCCGAAGCCTGATCAAGCGGCGCAATCTGCGTGAGCATGCGGTCAACATAGGCGTGAAACCAGTCGGGCCGTTCTTTGAAAACCCGGCGCATGCCATTGGCGGCCCGCATGCGCGCCCATTCATCATCGCATGTCCAGCAGGCAAAAAGCTCTTCGCAGCGGGACGGATCGGCCAAGACCGTTTCGACCACCTCAAGCGTGCGCCCAAGCGAGTTCGGCTTGCCTTCGGCCAGCATGAAGCGAAACGGTTCCATACCGCCCGTCTAACCAAACAAGGGCCGCACGAAAACAGGGTTGGTCTTGAATGCTGACGCTTACTGCCAATCGGTTAGCGCACGAGCGGCAGCCCGTCACGGCGCCATTGTGATGTGCCGCCGCCCATATGGTAGACATCGGTCAGGCAATCAGCTGGCCAAGTCTTTGAAAAATAGAAATGTGCGCATAACAAGCACGCAAGAAAGGCAGACAGCAGCCGATAAAAACAATGTGGCACACAAGATTCCAGCAAATGGTTTTGCGGCTCTGTCCCGGGTGAAGCGTCCTTTGCAATGAGCGAGTGATGCATCAAATCGGTCGCCCGGGTAGTGGTCTGAAGACAGTTGTTTGATTTCAAGCATTTTCAGATATAGGTCATTAGCGCTTTGAAATCGCTTGATTATTACCGGGCAACTTATGTCGTAGATAAGGTTAGCTATAGCTAAGGTAAGTGCACCGACATAGACGAGTGCGATGTATAGCCAATCGTAACCCGTTAGCAGCCAAGCAAGCCAATCCCTTGTCGCAAATGGTAACACCAACAGTGAGACATATGAAACCTTGAGTGCAGGTAGGCTACCAATGGGCCTTAATGAGACCCAATCAAGTTTTTCGGGCCAGATGTCGGGTTGGACAAACAATTACTCACGCCGAAGATTATGGATTTGGCTGTGGGTCAGGAAAGCATACCGACGGCGGCCATCGTTTGCCAAGTAAGAAACAATCATTACATGATCGCCTGGGCTCGTTGGGAATATGGACTCGACGCGTACCCGATCTCCGACTCTTAAGTTTACCGACCCTTTCTGAGAGATTTCCCTACGAATAATATCAGCACGATAGTTGTCGACTAAACCTACCAACATAGATCTGAGAACTACGCCAGAGCTAGTTCTTGCGGTCCACCCATCACAACTCATTCTTCACTCCGAATCAATTTCGGCAGATGAAAGAAAGTAACAGATATGAAATCAACCTACTTTCGAAAATTTCCCCGCCATATTGATAGGCTAACCATGGTCTTGGACAAATGCTGTGAAAGACAGACATCAAGCCTCTTGCGGTGTATTTTCACGAGTTTGTAGTTGGATTTGTCAACTGTTTGCTGCCAATCGGTCAGCGCACGAGCGGCAGCCCGTCACGGCGCCATTGTGATGTGCCGCCGCCCATATGGTAGACATCCGTGAGGCCGGCATTGCGCAGGATCCGGATCGAAGCATCACTGCGGCCACCGGCAGCACAATGCATCAAATAGGTCTTCGAACCGTCTAATTCGGAGACCCTTTGTCTGAAGTCGCGGCTGAAATAATCGATATTGATCGCGCCTTCGATATGGCCGGAGCGAAACTCGCGCTCGGTGCGGATGTCCAACACCACGATGTCGGGGCGTGACTGTAGCAATTGGTAGGCCTGTTGCGCGGTGACCTCCTGCGCGGCGTGCGCGGGCAGGGCGGTTGCAGCCAAGCCGGTAGCGGCAATAGCGATCAGTGTGCGGCGGCTGAGCATGAAGGTCTCCAATGGTTATGCGTGCTATACGCTCCGCGGCCCCAGATTGGATGTGTGATCAATCAGATGTGATCACACATAGCGCATTGCAACGCAGTGTTACGCAACGCGCTTGACGGCAAACATCATGCCATGGCGTCCTTTCAGAAATGCTGGCGCGAAGTTTGCCGGTAATAAGCGACTGACAAGCCGCCAAAAACTGGCAGCGGCAGGATTGATGTCTTCAATTGCAATCCACCCGCCAACACGAACCTTTTCCATACCAAAGCGCAAAACGGCAAGGTTGGCATCAGGGGAATGCAGCCCGTCATCGATGATCAGGTCAATGTCGTCGGGCACTTTACGGGCCAGTTCTGCCAGCGATTTTGGATCTCGTTGATCAACATAATAGGTCATGATCCGGTCCTCGCTGAACAAGATCCTTGGATCCACATCGGCGCCAAAAACCATCGCACCCGGGCAATAGTCGCGAAAGGCGCGCAATGAAGCGCCCGGTGTCTGGTGCGCGGGCAGGGCGGAGACCACATCGCTATTATTGCTGCCAACACCGATCTCAACGACGGCGCGCACCGCATCCCGATCTGACAGCATGGGAGCGTAAACCAGATGGTAGGCATGGGTTTGGGCTTTGTCGCTCCCATGTCTATCAAGGCAGGATTTTAAGAGGTCCGCATCACCGCCATGGGCAGTAGCGCTTTCTGCAAACAGTTCGATTGGCTGCACGTTAATTGCTTCCTCAGCCAACTCCTCGGCAAAGTCCGCAAGCATGGGAATTGTATCCCTGATTGTGCGCGCGGTCACCGCATTACGGGCATCTTTCTGGCCAGAGCTGTTAGGCGCAAACAGTTTGAACTGCGCAGTCAGGTCGATGATATCGGTGTTTTTCGACGACCGTTTCTGCTTACGAAAAAGCACGGGTTGCTCGCTTGGGTTCACGGATCAAAGATGCCCCTTATTGTACCGATAACGGACGGGGATCAACGATTTCTGGGTCCTTGATCTGTTGACGTGTAACCAAATCGGCTTCGGAAACCGCGTCGAGGATCGCCTGCTGCAAAATTGCTTGGACCGTGCTGGTTTGCTGGCGCACGGCCAAAAACTGGGCGTTGATCGCGTCAGCGTCCAGTTCCGGTTCCCGCATCAGGGCAAAAAGGGCCAGGCGATCTTCGTTAAATGTCGCGATCTCACTGGCCAAGGCGCGTCTCTGGCCGAAAATGTTTCGCCTTATGGAACGGTCGATCTCGGTCGGATAATCGGCACCGGCTTCCTGCAGCGCCTGCGCCAGCTGAATGGGGCGCGAAAACTCACCCGCAATAAAGCCGATCAGCAGCCCATTGAGCAGCAGTGAGACAACAAGAAGAATGCGCGACCATCTCATAGCACGCCCCAGAGCAAGAACGTGCCGCCGGGCAGATTGACCAACGGGTCAACGACCGGCGTCAATGGCACGAGCCGGGCGATGACGAACCCTGTCACGCTGCAGGCAGCGAACGCGGCGGCGAGCGGGAGAACCGGTTTGCGAACTGACTGGCTCCGGCGGGCCGACAGCGCGGCAACAGTTCGGCTGGCGACACTGGTGTCGGGTTGGCGCGTGGCCAATGCCGCGCGAACCTGCGCATCAAGCGCTTCGTTTCTCTCATCCATGATCCTGTTCCGTTTCTTGTAGTTTTGATCTTAATGTTCGCCGGGCGCGCACCAGCAATTGTTCCAACGCACCAGGACTGGTTGTCATTGCTGTTGCCGCTTCATTGATGCTCAACTCCTGATCAACGACCAGGATGATGGCCAAACGCTGGCGGGCGGGAAGCTGGTCCAAAGCCGCCAAAACAAGGGCAAGGCGCTGCTTGTCGTCGACCCCCGTTTCACCATTTTCTGGAGCCGCAATGCTTTGCGCTTTTCTATCCCAGGGAAGTAAAAATCCGCGCACGCGTGCGCGCCTTGCCTGGTCGATGCAACGGTTTGCGGTGATCCGGTAAAGCCAAGTGCGCAAAGATGCGCCGCCGCTTTTCCAACCTGATGCCTTTTCCCACACGGTCCAAAAGACGGCCTGCGTAATGTCGTCGGCGTCCGCCGTGTTGCCTGTAAAACGCTTGGCGATCGTGTGGACGAAGGCACTGTGGTCGGCGACGAGGCGGTTGAAAGCCGTCTCATCGCCTTTGGCAATCCGATCCATCTGGGCGTCGATGGTGCCGTTTTCGTCAGCGTCCATAGCGCGCACCAGTGCGACACAGGATCGGCATTATCGCAAGTCTCAGCGCTTGCGTGTGACTTTACGCTGCCATGTGCGCCCAAAGGGGCCGGTTCCCTGTTGCACGGTCGTTGAGCCGCGCGGGCCGAAGACCGTATTGCCCGAACCACCATAAGATCGCCCTTTGGCCGTCACGCCGCTCCAGGTCGAGTTGCACGATCCGGCCGCGCAAACAGTCTGCCGGTTAAACGCGCCGCCATTCGGCCCGACCCGCTGAACATCCTCGTTAAATTGGCCATTGTTAAAACCGCGCTGCTTTGTCCAGGTCCCGCCTTGCGGACCGGTCCCTTCGATCGTGGTTTGGGCCATCGCGCTGCCTGTTATCGTTAACATGGCGAAAGCTGTGCAGGCG
>JBCCRB010000016.1:0-16066 GCA_039208465.1 Pseudomonadota bacterium | reverse complement strand
CCACCAGATTATCGCGAACGCGCGAAAGACAAAGGACGCGCTGCGCAGCGGCAAGGCCGAAAGGCCGCTGGAAGGCAAAGTCCTGGCGATGATCTTCGAAAAGCCCTCGACCCGCACCCGCGTGTCATTTGATGTCGGCATGCGCCAATTGGGCGGCGAGACGATCGTGCTTTCCGGGCAGGAAATGCAGTTGGGCCGCGATGAGACCATCGCAGACACCGCACGGGTTCTGTCGCGCTATGTCGACATGATCATGATCCGCACCAGCGCGCATGAGCGTTTGCTGGAGCTCGCTGACGCCGCAACTGTTCCCGTGATAAACGGGCTAACCAACGACACACACCCTTGCCAGATCATGGCCGACATCATGACTTTTGAAGAGAAAAAGGGCTCGATTAAGGGTGCCAAACTGGCCTGGACCGGCGATGGTAACAATGTCCTCCATTCGCTCGTGGAGGCAGCGCCGAAGTTTGGCTACTCCATGTCCATTGCCGTGCCGGCCGGCAGTGAACCGGACAGCCGGTACGTTGACGCCGCGCGCGCTGCCGGTAGCAGTATAGAACTAGGCCATGATCCCGAGGCCGCCGTTCAAGCCGCCGATGCGGTGATCACGGATACGTGGGTCTCAATGGGACTTGAAGATCAGGCACAGGGACACAATGTGTTCTATCCATACCAAGTCAACGAGCAACTCATGGCCGGGGCGAAACCCGACGCCATCTTCATGCATTGTCTGCCGGCCCACCGGGGCGAAGAGGTCACCGACGCAGTGTTGGACGGCCCGCAATCGGTGGTGTTCGACGAGGCGGAAAACCGCCTCCATGCACAAAAGGCAATTATGGAATGGTGTCTGAGCTAGTCCGGGCCATGCATTGCTTCGTTTAGGAGAAATGCACGATGGACAGGCAAACACATAAGTCGACTGCCATGATGACACCGATTACCGCGACCACACAGCCAGGAAATGACACGGTTGTTCCGTTTCATGTCGAAGCGCTCGATACGCGTGGGCGGGCGGTTTTGCTCGGCGAAGCGCTGGATACGATCCTGAGCCGGCACGATTATCCCGAGGCCGTTGCCCGCCTACTTGGCGAGATGACGGTTTTGACCGTGCTGCTCGGCACGTCTCTGAAATTCGAAGGAAAATTCATTGCGCAGGCGCAGACCGATGGGCCGGTATCGCTGATGGTTGTCGATTTCACGACGCCTGATGCGATCCGCGCCTATGCGCGTTTTGACGCTGACGCTGTTGAAGCAAGCGTCGCCGCAGGACACGCCAGCCCTGAGGAACTGCTGGGCAAGGGCACGCTCGCGCTGACGGTTGACCAAGGCAAATACATGAACCGCTATCAGGGGATCGTCGCCCTTGATGGCGCATCGCTCGAAGAGATTGCGCAAAATTATTTTCGCCAGTCCGAACAGTTGCCCACCACGGTGCGCCTTGCTGTGGCACAGCTGCAGGCACGCGATGAGGACGGCAATCTGGTCAGTGCGTGGCGCGCAGGTGGGCTTTTGGCGCAATTCCTACCGGAGTCCGAGGACAGGCTGCGTCAGCGCGACCTGCATCCAGGTGATGCCCCGGAAGGTGCTTTTCTTGGTGACCAGGAAGATGATGATGACGCTTGGCTGGAAGCAGAGGCCCTTGTCGGCACGATTGACGATGACGAGCTCGTAGACGAAACCCTGGGCGCCCATGGGCTGCTATACCGCTTGTTCAACCAGCGCGGTGTGCGCGTCTATGACGCCCAGCCGGTGCGTGACGTTTGCTCTTGCAGTGACGACAAGCTCTTAAAAGTCTTGTCGGCATTGTCGCCGGAAGAGCGCGCAGAAGCGACGGAAGACGGAAAAATTGTCACAAAATGCGAGTTTTGCTCGACCGTACGGGCGTACGATGCGGCGCGTTTTGAAACATGATGTAGCAAATATGACCGCAATTTAATTTGCGCTCTGGCCTCAGAAGCCTATTTTCGCAACGAACCCGTTGGGAAAAAGCATGCTGAAGTCAGTGGAAAAAAATGATGCGCTCGAAGCCGAGGTGGCCGCGACCACGCCTCCTCGGCCCAAAAGCACGTCCATGCTGCTTGCCCGCAGTGCGCTGCAATTGGCACTCATGCTGGCTATTCTGTTTGGGGCCTACACCGCGATGCAGCGGATGATCGCCAACCAACCGGAACTGGGCGGTCGACCTGCTTTTGATCGCTCAATACCCGTCGATACGGTCACCATTGCGATGGGGCCGCAGCGTCCTTCCCTGCAATTGTTCGGCGAAGTGGTCGCCGGCCGAACGCTTGAGGTGCGTCCCGCTGCGGCTGGCGAGGTGACCTCGATCAACCCTAGTCTCGCAGTTGGCAATCTAATCGCTGCGGGCGCAGCGCTGTTCTCAATTGACCCGTTCGATCTGGAAGTGGCGCTGGCCGAGGCGGAGGCAAACCTTGCGCAAACCGTCGCCACCATCGTTGAAAACCGCGCAAGGCTTGTCGCGGAAGAAGCGCAATTGGGTAACGCACAAGAACAATTGGCCTTTGCCCAAGCCGATTATCAGCGTGCACTGGCGCTGCGCGACAATGGCACGTTGACTGCCAAACAGGTAGAGGATCGTGCGCTTCTGGTGTCGCAACGCCAGCAATCTGTCCTGCAACGTGAAAACAACATCGCCATAGAACAGGCGCGCCTTGAACAGCAGCTTGCCGCCGAACGCCGCCTTCAATTGAGCGTGGAACGGGCACAGCGCAATCTTTCCGACGCGACCGTCGTGGCGCCTTTCTCAGGCGTGGTGCGGGTATCGAATGTCGAGGTGGGCCGCCAGGTCAGCGCCAATGATGTGGCCGTCTCCATGTATGACGGCAACGCTCTGGAAGTGCGCTTCACACTGACCGATGCGCAATATGGCCGCGTTGCGACCGACACCGATCCGCTTATCGGTCGTGAAGTTGACTTGTCTTGGCGGGTTGGCGGTCAGCAATACGCTTACAGGGCACGCATCTCCCGCCTTGGCGCCGACGTGGCGTCTGAGCGCGGTGGGATCGATGTGTTTGCGCGCATCGAAGAACCCGGCGCCAATGAAGTGCAATTGCGCCCGGGCGCGTTCGTTTCGCTGCGCGTGCCGGACCGCCTTTACGCGGATGCCGCACGCGTGCCGGAACAGGCCGTGTTTGACGGGCCCAGCGTGTTCCTCGTCCGGGATGGGCAATTGACACGACAGGCTATTACGCTCTTTGCCTTTGATGGTGACGAAGCGGTGATCGCTGGCGTGCGTGAAGGCGACGTATTGCTCGCAACGCGTCTTTCCAATGCGGAAAATGGGTTGGCTGTGCGCGTCGGTGATGAGCCTCCCGCGCGTCCGCGCCGCCCGGAAGGACAGAACGGTCAGGGCGCGACACCGGAGCGACCGGTCGCCGCGCAGGGCAATAATGCCCGCGGAGGATGACGCTGATGCAAATCGTCCCGTCATCGGCGCAGCCGCGCTCACTCGTCAGCATCTTCTTGCGCCACCCGAACGCCGCCAATCTGCTGATGGTCTTGATGATCATATTCGGCCTGTTCGCGCTCGGTCGGATCAACGCACAGTTCTTCCCGACCATTGAACGCAATACGGTTACCGTTTCGGTCGCCTGGGACGGTGCAAGTCCCGAGGACGTTGAGCGCAACGTTTTGACCATCGTCGAGCCGGAAGTGCGCTTTGTCGAGGGCGTCGAAGAGATGGATTCCTACGCCCGTGAAGGCAATGGATCCGTTACCCTGACTTTTCAGGAAGACTACGATATGCGCGAGGCGGTTGCCGATGTCGAGGAAGCAGCCCGCGCGATCACAAACCTGCCTGAGGATGCCGAAGAGCCGAACGTAACCGTCAGCAGCTTCTTCGACCGCGTTGCCTCCATATCCATTTCGGGCGATGTCGGCGAGGCCACAATCCGGCAATGGGCGAAGCGCATACGCGATGATCTAACCGCCCGCGGCATCGACCGCGTGACATTTACTGGGATGCGTAACGCGGAAATGCACATTGCGATTTCCGAATACGAGTTACGCCGCCTCGGCATCACCATTGATGATGTGAGCCAAGCCATTGCGCAGGCGACCCGCGATTTGCCCTCCGGTAATTTGGATGGCGCGATAGAGCGCCAGTTGCGCACCGTGGCCGCTGAGATCGACACACGCAGCCTTGGCGCGGTGGAAGTGCGATCCCTGCCAACTGGCGAAAAAATCCTGTTGCGCGACATTGCCATCATCACCAACACATTCGACGACACTAGTGTCAAAGGCCTGTCCGGCGATGGCTTGGCCATCGAACTGGACATTATGGCAACGCCAACCGCCGATACGCTGGTCAGCAACCAAATCCTGCAGGACTATGTTGCCGAGATTCAACCGCAGCTGCCGTCCAATCTGGAGATGCAAATCTATGAGGTCCGCGCTGCCGCGCTCAACGACCGGATCATGTTGCTGGTGGAAAACGGCCTGACGGGTCTCGCTATCGTGCTCATCGTCCTGTTCCTGTTCCTCAATGCTCGGATCGCATTTTGGGTGGCGGCGGGCATACCGGTTGCGCTGATGGCGACCGTCGGCCTGATGTATGTGTTTGGCGAGACCATCAACATGTTCTCGCTATTCGGCTTGATCATGATGCTCGGCATTATTGTCGACGATGCCATCGTGGTCGGCGAGCACACCGACACCCGCCTGGCCATGGGCGACGATCCCATAACGGCTGCCGAAAACGGCGTTGGCGCCATGTTTGTGCCGGTCACCGCGGCCTTGGCGACGACATTGGCGACGTTTCTGCCGCTCTTCATGATCACCGGCACCATCGGCCAGATCATTGCCGTCCTACCGATGGTCGTCGCTGCGGTCGCTATTGCTAGTCTGATTGAGTGTTTCTTTGTTCTGCCGGGTCACCTTTCGCATTCGCTCGCCGGTCGCCGCAAATCACGCTGGTCCTGGTGGCGCGTATTTCTCATCGCGCTCGCCGTCACCATCTTCTCAGCAGGCTTCCTGACACGTTTCGCTGGTGAAGGCGGCCTTGTCTCCATGGTACCGTTGGTCGCCCAATTTGATGCCTGGCGGGTCGGCCAACCAGATTTTGTCACAGCACTTCTCGTGGCACTGGCGGCCCTCACGCTGGCCGTGCTGATTGAAGCGGTGATCAAGCTGGTGTCGCGCCGCGATGACAGCGACGGGCTGGAGGAGAGCGCCTTCCGCCGTCGCTTCGATGCCGGTTTCGATTGGGTGCGCAACGGGCCGTTCAATTGGTTGGTGACGCTCGCGTGGAATTGGCGATACGTCACGCTCGCCCTGGCGGTCGCGATGATTTTGATTGTCGCAATTGGACTGACAGCCAGCCGACAGGTCGGGTTCGTATTTTTCCCATCGCCAGAATCGGAGAACATTTCGGCCAGCATCATTGCGCATCCCGGCACACCCGAGCAGGAAGTGGTCAACGCTGTTCAGGCCTATGAGCAGGCCTTGCGCCGTGCCGAGGCGCGTCTGACCGCTGAGACCGGCGAGGAACTGGTCGCGGCAACTTTTGTCACGGTCGGATCATCGGGCCGGTCGCGGGGTGACAATCTTGCCCGTATCAAAGTGCAATTGACCACATCGGAAAGGCGGTCCGTACGCACGCCGGACATCGTGCGCGCCTGGCAGCAAGAAGCGCCGACACTCACATCCGTGCGCCGTTTCTCGATCCGCCAAAGCCGTGGCGGCCCGCCCGGTGCCGATCTGGACCTTGAATTGCGCGGGCCCTCCATCGCGGTCCTGAAAGAGGCCGCGGTCGAAGCGACGGAGATCATCACTGCGATCCCCGGCCTGTCGGGCGTGGAGGATGATTTGCCCTACGGCAAGCCGGAAATGGTCATGACATTGACACCGCGCGGCGCGGCACTCGGCTTCACCTTGGATAGCGTCGGCCGTCAGGTGCGCAACGCGATTGAGGGCACAACGGCAATCCGGTTTGCCCGCGGCGACGATGAAGTTGCCGTTCGCCTGACCATGGAAAGCGACCGCCAAGGCACGGCCGCACTCCGCGATATGTACTTGCGTAATGCACAAGGCGATGACGTGCCGCTGCTTGAAGTCGTGGCGCTGGACGAAAGACAGGGCTTTTCGGCGATCCAACGCTCAGAAGGCCGCACGACGATCTCCGTGACCGGCGATATCGATCCGGAAGTGACAACCACCGACGAGGTCGTTGAGTTCCTGACCCAATCTGGCGATCTCGACGCGCTCGCTGCTAAGTATGATCTGGACTACGGATTTGGCGGCCGCAGCCGCGAGCAAGCCGTTGCGTTTGCCGACCTCGGCTATGGCACAGCTGTTGCCATGGCGGTGATCTACATCATTTTGGCCTGGGTCTTTGGCAGCTATTTCATGCCGTTTGCGGTGATGCTGATTATTCCCATGGGCGCGGTTGGTGCCGTATTCGGCCATTGGGTCATGGGCTTCCAGATGACAATCCTCTCGCTTGTCGGCTTGCTCGGTCTGTCCGGCATATTGGTTAATGATTCCATTATTCTCGTTTCGCGCCTGCAGGAGCGGTTGAAATTGGGAGAGGATCTGGCAACCGCAACAATTGGCGCGAGCCGCGACCGGTTCCGAGCCGTCCTCCTGACATCTTTAACGACCATTGGCGGCCTGATACCGCTTCTGTTTGAGACCAGCCTGCAAGCGCAGTTTCTCAAGCCGATGGCGATTACCATGGTGTTTGGCCTGGCAACAGCGACTGTCCTTGTCCTGTTCCTCGTCCCGGTCTTTATCGGGATTGGCCGCGATATTAAGGATGCGCTGATCGCGCTTTATGGCCAGCGTCAACGCCAAACGCTGCACCCGGCAGAATAAACCCTAGTTGAGCGTGCGCGCCATATCCGGCAGATCAAGCGAGAAACCGGGAATATGCACTTCCAGCCGCTCACCATTTTCATCCTGCATCACATAATGGCCAACCATGGTGCCCGATGGCGTGTTGAGAGGGCAGCCCGACGTATACTGAAAACTGTCGCCCGGCTCCATAACGGGTTGCTCGCCGATTACACCGGGGCCACGCACTTCTTCCACCTGACCAAGCGCATTGGTAATCTGCCAATAGCGCGACAGCAATTGGACCGTCTTGTCGGAATGGTTGGAAACGATAACGGTATAAGCCCAAAACCAACGCGCGGCGGCCGGATCGGATTCCTCATCAAGAAACTCCGGCCGGACAGTCACTTCAATGCCATGCGTGCGTTCACGGTACATGTTTAAAATCCTAGCGCGGTCCGAAAACTTCGCAACGTCTACGCCACAGGAAAGTGACGTGCTGTGAACAGCTTCCCGATGACAGATCGGCGGCACGCCGCTAGGAAACCAAAAACGATCGAGTAAAGCCATGTTTGACGGCGCAATTCGCCCGAAATTGGACCCTTTTCTGAAACGTGTTGCAAAGGCGCTCGTTACCGCTGGATTCTCGGCCAATGCCGTAACAGTGCTCGGTCTGGTCATTGGCCTTGTGGCGGCCGGTGCCATCTGGCTGCAACTCTATTGGCTGGCGCTCGCGCTGATCCTGATCAGTCGAGTTTGCGACGGTTTGGATGGCGCGGTCGCCCGACTGACCAAGAAGACCGATTATGGCGGCTATCTCGATATTGTTCTCGACTTCGCCTTTTATGGCGCCATACCACTCGGCTTCGTGCTGGCAGACCCGGCTGCCAATGCTGTGGCAGGCGCCGTCTTGATCTTTTCGTTTTACGTCAACGGCGCCAGTTTTCTGGCATTTGCGATCATGGCGGAAAAGCACAATCTGACGACTGATCAGCGTGGCGAGAAATCGTTCTTCTTTTCAACCGGGCTTGCTGAAGCGACCGAAACGATCGTCGTTTTCGTGCTGTTTTGCCTGTTCCCTACTTGGTTCCCGATCATCGCCTACCTGTTCGCGGCCATCGTGTTTTACACGGCGCTTTCCCGCATCATCATGACGCGAAAAGCACTGGCGTCCACTTAAGCCGCTTGGCTCAACGCATAATCAAGGTCTTCCAACAGATCCTCAGGATCCTCCAAACCGATCGATAAGCGCAGTGTTCCGCCACCGATAGACAATTCCTCGCGGTCTTCCGCCGACAGGTTTTTGTGCGTTGTCGTAGCTGGATGCGTGATCAGGCTCTTGCTGTCGCCGAGATTGTTGGAGATCGAGATGATGTCCAGCGCGTTTTCGAGCTCAAATGCAGCTTTCTTGCCGCCTTTGACATCAAACGCCACCAGCGTTGAACCGCCACTCATTTGCTTCGGGATAATGTTAGCCTGCGGATGGTCGGGACGACCCGGATAGATCACACGCGAAACGCCGGGATGCTCGGCAAGAAAATCGGCAACGCGGCGCGCCGACGAAGTCTGCTGGCCAACCCGCAGCGGCAATGTTTCAAGGCCCTTTAACATGACCCAGGCATTGAACGGGCTCATCCCCGGGCCGGTATGGCGAAAATAATCATGCAGATGCTCATCGACCCATTCCTGCTCGCCCAGCACAACCCCGCCCAGACACCGGCCCTGGCCGTCAATATGTTTTGTGGTGGAATAGACAACGATGTCGACGCCAAGCTCGATCGGTTTTTGGTAGAGCGGTGTCGCGAACACATTATCGATAACAACCTTGGCACCGTATGCTTTCGCCACTGAAACGACATGGGCGATATCGATCACCTCAAGGGTCGGGTTTGTTGGGCTTTCAAAGAAAAGGACTTTCGTGTTCGGCCGGACCGCCTTCTCCCATGCTTGCGGATCGGTGCCGTCAATCATTGTTGTCTCGACGCCATAGCGCGGCAGCAATTGTTCAACGATCCAGCGACAGGACCCGAACAGCGCACGCGCCGCCACCAGATGATCGCCGGCGGTCAGCTGACACAAAAGCGAAGCAGCAACAGCTGCCATGCCCGATGTGGTGGCACGCGCCGCCTGGGCCCCTTCCAACGCACACATGCGTTCCTCAAACATCTGCGTCGTCGGATTGGCATAACGCGAATAGATGAAGCCAGGCTCGTCACCCTTGAAACGCGCCTCGGCCATCTCGGCGCTCTCATAGATGAAACCCTGCGTGAGGTAGAGCGCTTCTGAGGTTTCGCCGTAAGGCGAACGCATGGTGCCAGCATGAACCATTTGCGTGGCGGGGCGCACTGACTTTTTTGGCTTATCACTCATTTGACTTCCTCGACAAAAAACCGGCTCTACGTCACCGCAAGGCCGGGTCGAGGCATCATTGATACCTGTCAGCACGGCCTTTTAGCGACTTGTTTTACGTGGCTGCAAGCCGACCGGCCAAATCACCACGTTAAACTTGTCCATAAAGCCGCGCGCCGGTTGCGTCAATTGCCCATGCTGTTCAAGGAATTCACATGGCGACGCATACATCCGGCATCTTAACTGACACCATGATCCGCGACTTGAACGCGCAAGGGGCCATTACGACACCGATCCCGTTCGATGATGGTCAGGTCCAGCCCGCCAGTTTGGATCTGCGCCTCGGTGAAAAAGCCTATCGTGTGCGGGCCGCCTTCATGCCGGGCACGGGGCATACAGTTGCTGAAAAGCTTGACCGCTTCAAGCTGCATGAAATTGACCTGACGGGCAGTGCTGTCCTCGAAACTGGCTGTGTCTACATTGTGCCCCTTCTCGAGGCGTTAGCATTGCCAGATCAGATCTCTGCGTCGGCAAATCCGAAAAGCTCCACAGGCCGACTGGATATTTTCACCCGCGTCCTGACCGACAATGCCGTTGAATTCGACAAGGTCGCGCCGGGTTATAGGGGACCGCTTTATCTTGAGGTTTCCCCGCGCACCTTCCCGATCGTTGTGCGCACCGGATCGCGCCTTTCCCAAATCCGCTTCCGCACCGGTCATGCCCTGCTGGATGCGACCCAACTGACCGCATTGCACGAAACCGAGACGCTCGTTGCTGACGACAACGCCAACATCTCCGACACGGGTATTGCTCTATCGGTCGACCTGTCCGGCTTTGATAACAATCTCATCGGTTATCGCGGCAAGCACCACACCGCTGTTGTCGACGTCGATAAGCCTGGTGCGCACGACGTGCTTGATTTTTGGGAGCCTATACCCGCGCGCGGTGGCCGTCAGCTGATCCTCGATCCCGACGAGTTCTATATTCTTGTGTCACGCGAAGCGGTGCATGTGCCGCCCGATTTTGCCGCGGAGATGACGCCATTCGATCCACTGGTCGGTGAGTTTCGCGTTCACTATGCGGGCTTTTTCGATCCGGGTTTTGGCCATTCGGCCGCTGGCGGCACTGGCTCACGCGCGGTACTGGAAGTGCGTTCACACGAAGTGCCGTTCGTCTTGGAGCATGGGCAGATCGTCGGGCGTTTGGTCTACGAGCGGATGATGGAAAGGCCAACTGCCCTATATGGCACTGACTTGAAGTCAAACTATCAGGCGCAGGGCCTGAAACTGTCGAAGCATTTCCGCGCGCCCTAACCGCCACCCTGCCGTAGTTCTTTGACCTCGGCACGCAGGGCCCGCAACTCGGCCAGAATGGCTTCATTGTCATTGTGCAAGGTTTCACGCTCTCCGGCCGCTTCAGCGTCATGTTCGGCCTGCATGGCCGACACCACCACACCGATGAAGAGGTTCAGGACGGTGAACGTTGTCGAGGCAATGAACGGGATAAAGAAGGCCCACGCCCACGGAAATGCTTCCATCACCGGTCGGACAATGCCCATCGACCAGCTTTCAAGCGTCATGATCTGGAACAGTGAGTAGGCCGATGCCGGGATCGAACCAAACCATTGCGGGAAGGCATCGCCAAACAGTTTCGTTGCCATCACCGAGAACACGTAGAAGACCAATATCAACAGCATGACGATGGACCCCATGCCCGGTAGCGCGTTCAGCAACCCGCCAACAACGCGGCGCAAGGACGGTAACGTGGAGATGAGCCGAAGGACGCGCAGGATGCGCAGCGCCCGCAGCACCGAGAAGGCACCGGAGGACGGCACAAGGGCAATCGCGACGATGATGAAGTCAAAAACCCGCCAGGGCGAGTGAAAAAAGCGCGTCCGATAGACCGCGAACTTCGCCGCAAGTTCGGCGACAAAGAAGGCCAGAATAGCCCGATCCAGCCCCAGCAAGAGCGGACCAACGCGATCCATCACCGCCGGGACTGTTTCCAACCCGAGCATAATGGCATTGATGATGATAATCGCGATTACAATGCGCTCAAAACGATCGCTTTCGACAATTGCTGTTAGCCGGTCCATGGGTGCATCCGAAGTCTTGGGTCCCCTGATATAAACACTGACCGGCACTTGGCCAGTCAGTCAGGGCCTGTCGGCTGAACTAATGCGGTGTTTTTTCCCATAAAAAGGGCTCCTTGGCCAACTGCCTGACCGCCCGCCACGCGGCGATTGAAAAGCCGAGCCAGTAGAGCGGAATGAGCCAAATGCGCCATCCTATGCACTTGCGATCGCGCTCTTTGGTGGCAACCCAACCCAGAGCCGCAAACGTGCAATAGCTGAGCAGGATGGCAGACCAATCGATCCATGCGATAAGCTTGCTGCTCAAAGTTGCCGGTTCAGCACCGAAAAGTTTGAAAAGGGAAACAATCGCCGCAACCAGCAAAAACGGGTGGAACAGGGCTGAGACCACCGTGCCAAACAGCAGCAGCCCGGTCACGAGCGTCGCACGGGGCCCCAGTGCCCTCCAGGTATGAACCGGGTTTGTCGTATGGACGATGACCGTCTGAAGCCAACCTTTGAACCACCGTGACCGCTGCCGCAGCCAGATCATCGGGCGATGCGACGATGGTTCTAAGGTCGGTCGGGTAATCATCCCGGTCTTGTAGCCATCGCGCCAAAGCCGGAGCCCAACATCAGCATCCTCTGTCACATTGTAAGGGTCCCATGCGCCGATTTTCCGAAGAGCAGATGTGCGGAAATGATTGGAGGTACCACCCAGCAAAAGCGGCGCACCCATCCGGTCAATCCAGGGCAGAAGGGCGCCAAAAAGCCCAGCATATTCCAGATGGAAGAGCGCGCTGATCGTTGATTGTCCGGCATTGGTGGTGACCAAAGGGGCCTGCACACAGGCAAGCTCCTCGTCGCGGCCTTCGAAACACTGCCATGCTTCGACCAACTGAAACGGATGTGGCTGATCCTCCGCATCATAAACGGTCAAAAACGCACCGCGCGTGAACTCAAGTGCATAGGTCAGTGCTTTCGGTTTTGTACGTGGTTCACAAACCGGTACACGGATTACTTCGAAACAGGGTTCCAATTTCTCACGCGCGATAGCGTCCAGGGTGCTGTCATCATCCTCCTCGCAAACAAGGAGCACTTGCAATTTGCTGCGAGGCCACTTCAGCGCCCGCAAATGTCGGACAAGATCCGGCACAAGCGCCGCTTCATCGCGTAGCGCCACCATGACCGTGTATTGTGGTGTATCGCACGGATCGACCGGTGCCAGTTTGGTATAGGGCTGTCGCCGATAGGTGAGTGCGGCGGCGGCCCGGATCGCAACGCAGGCAAAAAAGAAGGTCGCGATAAACGCGTGAAACGCAGCGGCGGCAAACGATGGAAAAGCCAATAGGCTGAACAGCAAAAAGAACCCGGTGGTCGCGGTGGCGAAACCGTGCAGAAAACTTGCGCCGCTGAACGATGATAAATGCTTTCGCTTTGTCTTCAGATCATCACAGACCCGGACAACCACATCAGCGCCATGGTGCTCCTCGAACAGGCTGCGCAGCGTTTCAGGGCTGCAGATCCCGACGCGTTCGCCGCACGACGGTTGGCTGAGCAGTTTCAATAATCGCCCGAGATCGCGTGGCCGCGGCGCAATCAGCAAAATGCAGTTGCCATCCTTGAGCCGGGCAAACGCCTGGTTCGCGCGCATGACAGGCCGTCCGCTCGTCATGAGTGATTGAACGTCCGATCGCGCGCAATAGCGTATGTCGCAGTCGCGCGCCAAGGAGCGGTAATAGGCATCTTGGGTTATGGCACCGCACGCCAGCAATTCCGAAGCCGGATCGGTACCGCGCTGTTCTGCATGTCTGTCGGCGGCGCGCAAATGGCGCACCGAAAAGCCTTGCCGCGCGAGAAATCCAACCGAAGCACAATAGCGCCCATTGTCGATCGCAGGTGACCGACGGCGTTTTTCAACGCTCTTACTTTTGGAAAAACCCGGATCAGCCCGCAATACGCCACACTCCGCCGTCTTGCCCACACGACATTGCTCGGCTAGCAAAAACCGCAGAGTTTTGGGATCGCCTAAATTTAGGAGGCGTTACGTAATGAGACATGGGATCAAGGCTGCGGCGATGACCATCACGGCCGCCATTTCAATCGCCGCGATTCCGTCACCTGCATTCGTTCAATCCGGTGATCTGCCGCAATTTTGGGACCCGGGTTACGTGACCGCGAAACCGCCGCTGGACGGGTTGCTAAGGTTGCGTTTCATCACGACACTGGACTACCCACCGTTCAATTTTGCCGACGAGAATCGAAAGCCAACCGGTTTCAATGTCGATCTGGCCAGGGCGATCTGCGAAAATCTACGTATTGAGACCCGCTGCGAAATTCAGGCTGTGCCTTGGGACGAGCTGCAGCCGGCCCTCGATGCCAATCGGGCAGAGGCGATCATCGCCGGCTATGATGTAACGCCTGAATTTCGGGCCAAATACCAATTGTCCCAGCCCTACTTCCGCTTTCCGGCTCGATTCATTGGCCGCACAAACACCGCTGACGGCGTCGCACCGGAAATCGCGCTGACCGATTTGATGCGGCCTAACACCCGCATCGGCGTTTTGCAGGAAAGCGCACACGCCGCCTATCTTGAGGCCTTTTTTCCCCGCGCCAACGTCATTCAGTTTCCCAACGCCGCACCGCTTTACGTGGCGCTGAAGGATCAGGAGGTTGACTATCTGTTCGGCGACGGAGTGTCGTTCAGCTTCTGGTTGGCATCACGGGCCTCAGACGGTTGTTGCCGCCTCGTGGCGGAACCGATCCTCGATACGCAGTTCTTCGGGCACGGTATGGTCGTGGCGGTCCGGTTCAATGAAGATGCGTTGCATGCATCCATCAACGCGGCGCTCAAAGAACTGGAAGCGACAGGCGTCGTCGAAGAACTTTTCGTGCGCTATTTTCCGATCAGCCCGTTCGGTCCGTGACCGCTACTTGTTGCGGAAAGGCAGGGCCAGCGACCAAAGAAGGTTGGACGTTTTCGGCCCGGTATAGTCGCTTAGGCCAATCTGCATACGATCATGCCCCGCCTCGGGCTGATCAATATAAGTGGCAAAAAGCCGATCCCAGAACGAAAAATTGAAACCATAATTGCTGTCGGTTTCGCGATTGACCGCCGAATGGTGCACCCGGTGCATGTCCGGCGTTACAATGACGCGGCGCAGGATCCGGTCGATCTTGGCAGGAATGCGCGCATTGGCATGGTTGAACATCGCCATACCATTCAGGACGATCTCAAAAATCAGAACAGCGATTGGCGGTGCCCCAAGCGCGATGATGATGGCCGCTTTCCATAGCATGGAAATGACGATCTCAAGCGGATGAAAGCGCAGCGCCGTTGTCAGATCAAAGCCCTGATCGGCATGGTGCATCCGGTGAATACGCCACAGGAGTGGCCATTTGTGACTCACCACATGCTCAAGCCAAACCGAAAAATCCAATAGGACGAACGCGACGACGCCCGCCACGATTGTCGGCACACCAAGCATGTTGAACAGGCCCCATCCTTGCGTTTGCGCAAAGATCGCCGTGCCAACCGCGGCAGCGGGAAAAAGGACCCGAAGGCAAATCGAGGAGATGACCACCATCGACAAGTTCGTGACCCATCGTTTCGATTTCAGCGCGCCTTGCATCTCCGCGCGCTCAAGCCGCGGCGACCACAGCTCATAGGCCGCCATGGACGCGAAAATAGCGATAAAGGCGGCCAGCCGGACTATCGGTTCATTTTCCATCAAACACCTCGAAGCCTTGGGATGCCGGGCGTCTCGCTGACAATCAAGTCACAAGGCGGTGACTGTCCCGATCGTCAATTGGGCGCCGAACCCAGTCTGAACCGCGCCCGCGCGGAGCGTTCAATGGCAGCCACGACCAGCTTGTCCAGATCCAACTTGTCGCGCAGCATCTGAAGAAGGATCAACTCTTCCTGGCGTGCCTGCAAATCAGCAGCAGCCACTTCCACCGCTATAGCATAGGCCGTCTCATATAAGCGTTCGGGCAAAACCTCGCGCACCAGCGTCAGAATGTTTTCAATCCCGTCTTCATCTTCCAGGAGCACGCCGCAGGCATTGGCATGGCTAATTAATTCATCCCGGCTCATGTTTTCAAAAACCGGCAGTGAATCACAGATCGCAGCCACACGGGTCAGTTCCGTTTCACCAAGCTGACCGTCGGCCGCAGCCATGGTGATCATCAGATAGGCAAGTGCACCGGCTTCATTGAGTTCATTCATGTTCTCGCTCCTTGCGACGCACATATGCGCGCAAAACCTCCCCTGCAACCATTTACAGCGTTTGCAGCCCTTCCCATATGTGAAAGCCTGCGCTACCACGCGCGGCACTTTTCCACCATGGACATAAGAGATGAATGACGCTTTCGCGCTGCCACCGATTTCCCACGACAGTAGGGAGGCAGCCAAAACATCCAAAGCCTGGCCATTTGAAGAGGCCCGCAAGATCGTCAAGCGTTATGAAAAGGACGGTTTTCCCGAAACCGTGATTTTTGAAACCGGTTACGGTCCATCCGGCCTGCCACATATCGGCACCTTCGGCGAAGTAGCCCGCACCACCATGGTGCGACAGGCCTTCCATGTCCTGACCAACAATGAAGTTGCCACCAAGCTGATCTGCTTTTCCGACGACATGGACGGTATGCGCAAAGTACCGGAAAATGTGCCCGACCGCGCTGCGTTGGAACCCTATCTGCAAATGCCGCTCACCAAAGTTCCCAATCCGTTTGGCGGTGACGAGAAAAGCTTCGGCCATCACAACAACGCCATGCTGCGCCGGTTCCTCGACACATTTGGCTTCGACTATGAATTTGCCAGCGCGACTGACTATTACAATTCCGGAAAATTTG
>JBCCRB010000015.1:0-16288 GCA_039208465.1 Pseudomonadota bacterium | reverse complement strand
GTTTCTACGTAAGCCACTTGTCTGACCCTATTCCCAATCCGGACGCCGTCCCGACGTCCTTTTTCTTATTGTCGCGGGTCTATGTCGCCCGCCAAATATGTATGCCGACGGCCCTGAAGGGCCGTCGTATCGCTGTACCGCTATTTAATGCGCGGCAGTTGTTCCCATTGGTGGAACGGCGGTGGCGATGACAATTGCCACTCCAGCGTCGTTGCGCCCTCGCCCCACGGATTGTTGCCGGCTACGCGCTTACGCGCAAAGGCTTCGAACACACCGTAAAGGAAGATCAGAACACCGATCGCCGACAAGTATGATCCGTAGGACGATACCAGGTTCCAACCCGCATAGGCATCAGGATAGTCGACGTAGCGGCGCGGCATGGCCGCCAAGCCGAGGAAGTGCTGCGGGAAGAAGATCAGGTTCACACCGATAAAAGTGACCCAGAAATGCAGGCGGGCGATGGCCGAATTGTACATGTAGCCGAACATTTTCGGGAACCAGTAGTACCAAGCGGCGAAGATCGCGAACACCGCGCCGAGCGACAGAACGTAGTGGAAGTGAGCCACTACATAGTAGGTGTCATGCAGTGAACGGTCCAAGCCAGCATTGGCCAATTGGACGCCCGTTACGCCGCCAACGGTGAACAGGAAGATGAAACCGATCGCCCACAGCATAGGCGTGCGCATCTGGATCGATCCGCCCCACATGGTTGCGATCCATGAGAAGATCTTCACGCCGGTTGGCACCGCAATAACCATCGTCGCGAAGACGAAGTACTGCTGGGTCTGCAGTGACAGGCCAACAGTGTACATGTGGTGGGCCCAGACGATGAACCCGAAAACACCGATCGCGACCATCGCATAGGCCATGCCGAGGTAACCGAAGACAGGCTTGCGCGAGAATGTGGACACGATGTGCGAGATGATGCCGAATGCCGGCAAAATCAGAATGTAAACTTCCGGATGCCCGAAGAACCAGAACAGGTGCTGGAACAGTATCGGGTCACCACCACCTTCCGGTGTAAAAAAGGTCGTGCCGAAGTTACGGTCGGTCAGCAGCATGGTGATCGCACCCGCCAGAACCGGCAGCGACAGGAGCAGCAGGAAGGCGGTGATCAGCACCGACCAGGCAAACAGCGGCATCTTGTGCAGCGTCATGCCGGGCGCACGCATGTTGAAGATCGTGGTGATGAAGTTGATTGCGCCGAGGATCGAGGACGCACCGGCGATGTGCAGTGCCAGGATGGCAAAATCCATCGCCGGACCGGGCTGACCGGTCGTTGATAGTGGCGGATAGATGGTCCAGCCCCCGCCGACACCAAAGGAACCGGGCGCAGACGGCATGAACATGGAAATGCCGAGCAAGATGAAAGCCGGCGGCAGCAGCCAGAACGAGATGTTGTTCAGCCGAGGGAACGCCATGTCCGGCGCACCGATCATGATCGGGATCATCCAGTTGGCAAAACCACCGATCAGCGCTGGCATCACCATGAAGAAGATCATGATCAGCCCGTGCGCGGTGGTGAACACGTTGTACATGTGCTTGCCGGCATCGAGCGCCGCGTCGCCTTCGACGCCGTAAACGATCTCCGCCAGGCCGTGGAAAATCTGAATGCCCGGCTCAGCGAGTTCCCAACGCATCATGACGGACAGGAAGCCGCCAAAAATCCCCGCGAAGATAGCAAAAATCAGATAGAGCGTCCCGATGTCTTTGTGGTTTGTGGAAAACAGCCAACGGTTCACAAAGCCAATCTTGCTGGCGTCGTGATGGGCATCATGTGCGGCAATATCAGCCATTTATTATACTCCCGAAATTCCTTCTCACGACGGCTTAGTCAGCGTCGGCCTGCGCCAATGTGCGGCGCGCTTCCAAAGTTGCCATCAATGTCTGGTTGGCGGTGTTCACATCATCGCGCGCTACAACCAGCCAGCTGTTATAGTCTTCCTGGCTGACAACACGCACTGCAATTGGCATGTAGGCGTGGTCCTTGCCGCACAGTTCTGAGCATTGGCCGTAGTAAAGGCCCTCAGTCTCAACGTGGAACCATGTCTCGTTCAAGCGACCCGGCACCGCGTCCATTTTGACGCCAAATGCGGGCATTGCCCAAGAGTGCAGCACGTCAGAGGCGGTAACCAGCAGGCGCACCGTTGTATCAACGGGGACGACAATCTCATTGTCGACCGCCAGCAGACGCGGATAGGCGTCGACATCTGTCTTATTAAAGGCCGTGCGCTCGTCTTCCTTCAGCATGATGGAATCGAAGACCACATCCTCGGCGCCCTCATCATCCTGATATTCGTAGGCCCAAGCCCACTGATACCCGATCGCTTTAATGGTGATCTCGGGGTCCGTCTTGGGCTGATATTGAGCGCCCAGGAGCTGGAAGGATGGAATGGCAAATGCCAGAAGCACCAGAACAGGCCCGACGGTCCAGATGATCTCGATCGTCGTGTTGTGGCTGTTCTTCGAAGGCACCGGATTTGCCCGCGCATTGTAGCGGAAAATCACATAGGCCAAGAGGCCCAGCACTAGGATGACAATGGGCGTCAGCAGCCACAATGTATAATCTTCAAACCAGCTGATTTGCGCCATGATATCTGTGGCGGCGGGTTGAAAACCCATCTGCCATGGGAGCGGCTGGGCCGCAAATGCACTGCCTGCGGGCACGATCGCTGCGAAACCGGCGGCTAAACTGCGAGTCAAAAACTTGACCACTTACTATCTCCCGACACTTTTTAATTCGTGGTTGAGCTGTCAAAACCATATAATGAAGCAACCCGCAACTAAGACGCTTGGCTGATCATGCGGCATAAACGCGCTTTGTTCCGGAGCAGCAGGCAAATTCGCGCCAATGTGCCGCATTCACGGCCAGATTACATTGTTACAGGCAAATAAGAGCGGTCATCTTTTCGCCGATTTGCGCGAAGAGTGAACATTCGTTCCCAAGCGTAACACAAGCCGTTACGGTATACGGAATGATTCGATAAACTGGTTCCGGGGCTGGCAGGTGATTTTATGGGCTTTGGCATGAGACTTTGGACGGCAATGGCAGCGTGCTTGCTGCTGTGTGGTGCAGCTTTTGCGCAATCGGGTACGGTGCGGGAATCGCACGGGGCCTGGAATATCATTTGCGATACGCCGCCCGGTGCATCATCCGAGCAATGTGTGTTGATGCAAAATGTCATCGCCGATGACCGGCCGGAGTTGGGCTTGTCTGTGGTTGTGTTGAAAACGGCCGACCGCAAAGCGCGTATTTTGCGCGTGCTGGCGCCACTCGGTGTGTTGCTGCCAAACGGGCTTGGCCTGAATATTGACGGCAATGATATTGGCCGCGCCTATTTCGTGCGCTGCTTCAATGATGGCTGCTATGCGGAAGTGATCTTGGAAGACAATCTGCTGCAGCAATTCCAAAGCGGCACGAATGCCACTTTCATCGTGTTCCAGACACCGGAAGAAGGGATCGGCATCCCGGTTGATTTGAGCGGCTTTACGGTGGGCTATTCGGCCCTGCCCTAACGGCTTTCGTAGGCGCCTTTTCAAGGACAGGCATTGAGTCTGCGTGGCGCGCGCCTTAGCTATCGGGGGCAATTGATTTGGAGATCTGCCCGATGAGCGACGACAGAAACGTGCCCGACCTTTTAAGCCGGTTCGACATGTCCACGCAGGAAGCCAGTGCGATCGTGTCAGAAGCTTTGGCAAATGCTGACGATGGCGAATTGTTTCTTGAATATGCGGAAACGGAATCGCTCGGCTGGGACAATGGACGGCTGAAGTCCGGCACCTTCAACACGCGCTCAGGTTATGGGCTGCGTGTCGTTGCCGGTGAAGCGGTTGGCTATGCGCAGTCGGATGAATTTTCAAAAAGCGCATTGCTGCGCGCCGCCGATGCCACAAAGGCGGTGTCGACCGGTCATTCCGGCACCTATGCCGAGCCACCGCAACGGACCAACAAGCGGCTTTATGAAGATGGCAACCCGATCGGCGCGCCAAGCTTTGAAAACAAGGTCACACTGCTGGAGATGATCGATGCATATCTGCGCGGCAAAGATCCGCGTGTGCGTCAGGTTTCGGCATCGCTGGCGGCGTCCTGGCAAGTGGTAGAAATCGTGCGGGCGGACGGGTTTCTGGCCAAGGACATCCGCCCGATGGTGCGGGTCAATGTGTCGGTGATTGTCGGCGATGGCGACCGGCAGGAGACCGGCTCGCATGGCATGGGCGGGCGGCAGATGTTTGGCGATTTCATCGCTACCGATCAATGGCAATATGCAGCCGATGAAGCCTTGCGCCAGGCGCTGGTCAATCTGGACGCCAAGCCGGCACCGGCGGGCACGCTGGATGTGGTGTTGGGCGCCGGGTGGCCCGGCGTGATGCTGCATGAAGCGGTCGGCCATGGGCTGGAAGGCGATTTCAACCGCAAGGGACAATCGGCCTTTGCCGGGCTGATGGGCGAACAAGTTGCCGCCAAGGGCGTGACCGTTGTCGATGATGGCACGATTGACGCACGCCGTGGCTCGCTGACCATCGACGATGAAGGCACGCCGTCGGGCCACAATGTGCTGATCGAAGACGGCAAGCTGGTCGGCTATATGCAGGACCGGCAAAATGCCCGGCTGATGGGCGTCAAACCGACGGGCAACGGGCGGCGCCAATCCTATGCGCATGTGCCAATGCCGCGCATGACCAACACCTACATGCTGTCAGGCCAATATACGCCTGATGAGATTATCGAGAGCGTGAAGGACGGGATCTATGCCGTCTCCTTCGGCGGTGGCCAGGTGGATATCACGTCTGGTAAGTTCGTTTTTGAATGTACCGAGGCGTACCGATTGGAAAATGGCAAGATCACCTATCCGATCAAGGGCGCGATGCTGATCGGCAATGGGCCGGAGGCGATGAAACGCGTTTCGATGGTCGGCAACGATCAAAAGCTCGACACGGGCGTCGGCAATTGCGGTAAGGGCGGCCAATGGGTGCCGGTCGGCGTCGGCCAGCCGCATTTGCGGATGGATGCCGTGACCGTCGGCGGGACGGAGCGCTAATAGTATGCGGCCGGATCGGGCGACATTAGATGTGGCGCTGCCGCACATATTGGGCGCGCCGACCCGTAGCGCCTCAATCGAATATCTGTGCAACCGGCCGGACTTTGGCGTTCGCAATTTCACCGACAGATTGCAGGTGACGCGCGCCGGCGGCGTTGAAAATTGTCGCTGGACCAAACATCCGTGGATGAAACTTGATGACGGATCACCCGACCCGCGCATTCAAGTGTGCATCATCCCGCGGCGGGTTCTGGACCTCGTATGGCGCGAGGGCACGGATGCGATCCACCCCGGCGATACGTTTGCGACTGACATGAACATGAGCCTCGACACACTGCCAACCGGCACGCTTTTGAAGGCCGGAACGGCAGTGCTGCGCGTTAGCGATGTGTGGAACAATGCCTGCACCAAATGGAAGGCACGCTACGGCGAAGATGCGCTCAACTGGGTCCGCGAGAACGAAGCGCTGCGGCTGCGCGGTGTACTCTGCTCGGTAGAAGAAGATGGCGTGTTGGAAAATGGCGCGCGGGTTGAGGTGGTAGCTGCTTGATGGCTCCTCCAGTCCGGCAAGGCATTGCGCAATACGCCGACTGCCTTACCAATAAGGTGACACAGGCCCGTACAAAAAATGAGCACCGCACCCTCTATCGTCATCCTCACCGGCGCCGGGATATCGGCTGAATCCGGGATCGACACGTTCCGCGACAAGGGCGGGCTTTGGGAACAGCATCCGGTGGAGGAAGTGGCGACACCGGAGGCCTTTGCGCGCAACCCGACCAAGGTGCATGATTTTTACAATATGCGCCGGGCGGGATTATCGACCGTTGAACCCAATGCGGCGCATTTTGCGCTGGCGCAGCTTGAAAAAGAGCATGATGGCGCGGTGTTGGTGGTCACGCAAAATGTCGACAATCTGCATGAACGGGCGGGTAGCGAAAATCTGATCCACATGCACGGCGAATTGGCCAAGGCGCTGTGCACCAACTGCGGCGCGCGGCACGATTGGCTTGTAGATCTGGACGAAGGTGTGGTCTGCCCCGCCTGTTCGCGCGCCGGTGGCATGCGGCCCGATGTGGTCTGGTTCGGCGAATATCCCTATCAGATGGAGCGTATCTGGGATGCGCTTGCGGCGTGCGATCTATTTGTCTCGATCGGTACCAGTGGCAATGTCTATCCGGCGGCGCAATTTGTGCAGCAGGCAAAGCGCGCCAGCGCCAAGACATTGGAGCTCAATTTGGAACCGTCCGAAGGCATGTGGGATTTTGACGACGCCGTGCATGGGCCGGCGACGCAAATCGTGCCGCAATGGGTGGCGAACGTGCTGAAAGCCTAACTGCACTCGGCGGCGCTTAATTGCGCGCGGCGTTCTGCTTTTTCCAGTTTGGTGAGTTTTTCAGCGGCGGCGTAAAACCGTGGAAAATCACCGTCGCAGGCGGCAAGCAGGCGCTGAAAGTCTGGCACAAGATCATTGTAGATGCCGCTTGCCGCCAATTGTGCGTTGTTGATCGGGGCGTTGAACCAGCCATCATAGCCGTCAAAGCCGCCCCATTGGCGCGTTTTTACTCTTGCGTATCGGGCGCGCAAATCGTCGATGGCCGCTGCTTTCTGCGCGCGCTTGGTTTCGTCGGTTTCTGTGCTGGCGTAGATTTTGGCAAGGTCGACGCGGGTTTGATCCAACAGGCGCAGAAAATCGGCCTGGCGTTGGCGTGCTGCCAGATAGGCTGCCAGGCCCGCTTCATCACCGGTCGCACGCAGCCATTTTTTCACGCCCGCCACCTCAACGGTGACAGCGAACGCCTCGTTGAACGCGGCATCGTTGCGCACATAGACCTGCTGGTGGGCCAGTTCGTGAAACACCACGGCGGCAGCCTGGGTGTTGCCGAAGGTGAACATGGTGTTGAGCAAGGGATCGGCGGTCCAGCCGAGCGTGGAATAGGCGGTGACGCCGCTGACATAGACATCGAAGCCTTCGTCGCGCAGTTCCAGCGCGGCATCGCGGGCATTGTCACGCCAGAAATGGGCGCGGTACGGTACGCATCCAAAGATCGGGAAACACCACAAGGCCGGTTCGAGCGCGAATTCGGGCGCCGCGAACACGGCGATCGTTACATAGCCGCGCCCGACATCGACATAGGAGCGGTAGCTGGCATTGTCCGGCAAGCCAAGTTCCTCGACCGAAAACTGCCGGATTTGCGCGGCCACATCCATCTGTTCGCGCAAGGGTGCAGGCGCAGACGGGTCCTGGCGGATTGTGTCGACTTTTTCGCGCGCAGCGAGCACCTCCAAGTGCCCGTTCAGTGATTCTGCGTAGTAGCCAACGCCACAGCCTTGCAGCACCAGCAGGGCGGCGAACAGGCAAAGTCTATGGCGCAGTTTGGAGATCATCGCCGGCGCCTTAGCATGGTTGCGCAGTCAGGGAATAGAAGCCGATGCCTTCAGGACAGATCTTTGACCGCGCGATCAATCTGGTCCAGCAGCCGCTTGCAGCGCGAACGCATGTCCAAGAGCTCATGGCGCAGCGCTGCAACATCCGGGCCACCCTCGATTGCCGTTGGGCTTTCGCCACGACCGGTCAATATCCAGGTTGGCGATACGTTGAGCATGCCCGCCAGCATGAATAATTTGTTTGAGCGCGGCTCGGCGCGGTCGCTTTCCCAGTTTTGCAGTGTGGATGATTTGATGCCGAGACGGCGCGCCAATTGGGCGGTGGTATGGCCCATGGCTTCGCGGGCAGCGACAATGCGGCCGCCCATGGTATCGCCCACATAAAGCGCTTCTTCCGTTGTCAGGCCGTTTGACTGTTCTTCAAGCATGGTCATCTCCTTGTACCCCAATGTCCCACAAGCCCCCTGTCCTGTGATAACACGCGTGCGACATGCTGATGACGGTTGTCAGCAATATGGCACCGGTGCTTTGCATTTCGCGGTGCCCGCTCCTAATTAGCGGCGATAAGAAACATAAGGCGGGACACCCTGACATGACCACGCTTATTTCGGTCAACAAGCTGGAAAAAGAGTATGACAATGGGTTCAAGGCGCTCAAAAGCGTGGATCTTCAGATTGAGGAAGGTGAAATCATCGCCCTGCTCGGTCCGAACGGTGCCGGTAAAACGACACTGATTTCCGCGATCTGCGGGATCGTCAATCCGACCGGCGGGTCGGTCACAGTTGGCGGTTTCGATATCATCAATGACTTTCGCAAGACGCGCAAACTGATTGGACTGGTACCGCAGGAACTGACCACCGACGCGTTTGAAACCGTTTGGGCAACGGTGTCCTTCACGCGCGGCCTATTCGGCCTGCCGCGCAACGACGCTCATGTTGAGAAAATTTTGAAGGATCTGTCGCTGTGGGACAAAAAGGACAACAAAATTATCCAGCTTTCCGGCGGTATGAAGCGGCGTGTCCTGATCGCCAAGGCGCTGAGCCACGAGCCGCGCATCCTGTTTCTGGATGAGCCGACCGCCGGTGTGGATGTCGAATTGCGCAAGGATATGTGGAATGTCGTGCGTCGGCTGCGTGAAGATGGCGTGACGATCATTTTGACGACGCATTATATCGAGGAAGCCGAGGAAATTGCGGATAGGATTGCGGTTATCCGCGCCGGTGAAATCATCGTCGTGGAAGAAAAAAACACGCTGATGAAGACGCTGGGCAAGAAGACGCTGACGCTGGAATTGGCCGACCCAATCAAGGCCCTGCCGGATAGTGTTTCATCGTTCGGCGCTGAACTGGCCGAGGACGGGCAAACACTGACCTATCGCTATGATGCGAACGCCGAACGCAAGGGCATCACCCGGTTGCTCACCGCACTTGCCAGCGACGGGATCCGCTTCTCCGACCTATCGACCAGCCAAAGCAGCCTGGAAGATATTTTCGTTGATCTGGTTTCATCGCAAGGAGATGCGGCATGACGATCAATTGGTATGGCATCGCCGCGATCTATACGTTCGAGATGAACCGGATGTGGCGTACGATCGGGCAATCCGTGGTCTCGCCGGTGCTTTCCACGTCGCTTTATTTCATCGTGTTCGGCGCCGCGATTGGCAGTCAAATGCAGGAGATTGGTGGCGTCAGCTATGGCGCATTTCTGGTGCCGGGCCTGGTCATGCTGTCGCTTTTGACCCAATCGGTGTCGAACGCGGCGTTCGGCATTTATTTTCCCAAATTCACCGGCACGATTTACGAAACGTTGTCGGCACCGATTTCAGCGATAGAAATTGTGATCGGTTATGTCGGGGCGGCGGCGACCAAATCGCTGATCCTCGGCGCGATCATTCTCCTAACGGCAACGCTGTTTGTCGAGCTTAGGGTCGCGCATCCGTTCTGGATGCTGTTCTTCCTCATATTGACCGCGACGACATTTTCATTGCTCGGTTTTATCATCGGCATTTGGGCGGAGAGTTTTGACCAATTGCAGATCGTGCCGCTCTTGGTGATCACACCGTTGGTGTTCCTGGGCGGCTCGTTTTATTCCATCGATATGCTGCCCCCCTTCTGGCAGAACGTCACGCTGCTCAATCCGGTGCTCTATCTGGTGAGCGGCTTTCGCTGGAGCTTCTATGAGATTTCCGATGTCAGCCCGCTGATTTCCGTGGCTTTCATTTTGGCGTTCACCACGGTCTGCGTCACCATTGTCTGGTGGATCTTCAAGACCGGCTACAAGGTCAAGAGCTAAAGGCGGCTTTCAGGATAGCGCTCGCGCATGATCGCGAGGTCATCGGTGATGAGTTCGGCCAGGATATCCTGGTCGATCTTGGCGAGCCTGCCGAGGTAAAGGCACGAGACGGACGTTTTGTGCGGACCGAGCTTGTCGAGTTTTTGCTGATGGTTCTTGCAGCCGGACATCAGATAGACGGACATGTTGGCCTTGCGCGGCGAAAAGCCGGCCAGGGCAAATGTGTGTTTTGAGCCGTCGGCGCGCGCATAATCATAACTTCCATAACCGATGATGCTCGGGCCCCACATTTTTGGTGCGACACCGATTTGCGCTGCATAGACATCAAGCAGCGCAAGCGCATCTTCACGGCGGCCGGCATGATCGACGGCGGCGATAAAGGCGCCCACGGAAGCATCGGTCGGCACGGTTTTCATGTCGCTCACGGGTAAAGCCTCTGGCGGCTCCAATCGTCATCTGCCGCTTCGCGCTGAAACACGATGCGATCATGCAGGCGGAATGTGCCGTCCTGCCAGAACTCCCAATAGGTCGGCGCCAAGCGGAAGCCGGACCAGTGCGGTGGCCTTGGGATATGGCCAACTGCATGGCGGGCGGTGAATTTGGCGACTTCCTTTTCCAGCTCAAACTTTGACGCCAAGGGTCGTGATTGTTTGGACGCCCAAGCGCCAATGCGGCTGCCGCGTGCGCGCGACTGATAGTAGGCATCGGCCTCGGCATCATCGACGACAGAGATTGATCCTCTGACACGGACCTGCCGTTGCAACGACTTCCAATGAAAACACATCGCCGCCTTATGGTTGCCCAGAAGCTCGGTTCCCTTGGCGCTTTCAAAATTTGTATAGAAAACAAATCCTGTTTGATCGAACCCTTTGAGAAGCACCATGCGCACGTTGGGCATGCCGTCCGCATCCACCGTTGCCAGCGACAGGGCGTTAGGGTCATTTATTTCATGCGCCTCGGCGTCTTTCATCCAACGCTCGAACAGAGCGACCGGATCGTCGGCCGTCGTGAATTCACGATCCTTTAACGCTGTTGTAGACATACTCATCGCCTGGGTTGGGTATATGTTTGTGGTTAGTAACAGTCATCGCGATGGGTTTGAAGCATTAAGGCGTGCGGTGTTTTGCGCACCCGTCCTCGCTGCTGCTGTTTTGATCAGCGGATGTGCGGTCAATGGCAACGCGATCGACAATGCTGGCCTGACATCGAGCACGATGTCGATGGCAGAACCCACACCGACAATCTCTCCCAATCCGTTTGAACCCCGTGAAGGCGATACCCCGGGTGCAACCGACCGGCTTCTCGATGAAGATACGCTACGCCTTGCGGTGACCACACTCGATTTGACGCTGATCCCCGAACAGGGTGCCAGTTGGGCCAATGCAGCAACAGGTACCAGCGGGCGCATCATCAATGTGAGCGAGCGCGATGTGGCCGGGCAGAAATGCCGCTCGTTTGAAGCCACGCGCCGCTCCTATGATGGTATTTCGCTTTATGTGGGTGAACTCTGCCTTGATCCGCGCGATGGATGGTGGACGCGCTCGCTGACCAATCTGAGCGAACCCGTTCAACAGGGCTAAACGCTGGAAATTCCCGGACCCAACGTCCATATCCGTTTCTGCGAGTTTTAACGGAGCGATTATGCGCGACCCATACGCCGTCCTCGGTGTCGACAAGACAGCCAGCGCGGATGCCATCAAATCGGCGTTCCGCAAGCTGGCCAAAAAGTATCATCCGGACGCCAACCCGGACAATGCGAAAGCTAAGGAGCGTTTCGCAGCCGCTTCGCTTGCCTATGAAATCATTGGCGATGAGGAAAAGCGCAAAAGGTTTGACCACGGCGAGATTGACGCTGCTGGCAATGAACGCGCGACTTATCCGGGCGGCAATCCGTTTGCCAATCACGAGCCCGGTTTTGATGACCTTTTTCGCCGCCACCAGCGATCGGGTGCGGGTGCAGGCCAGGGATTTGATGCCGAAGACGTGCTGCGCACGATGTTTGGCGGCGCCTCGCCGATGGGCGGTGGCTTTGGCGGCGGGAACGATCCGTTTGAAGGCCGCTCACGCGGGCCCGGTGGATTTCGTGCCCAGCAGGGAAAACCCGCAGCGGGCAAGGATATCAAGGTGAAATTGTCGATTACAATCGACCAGATCTTGGCCGATGAGAAGGTCAAGCTGGCGCTGCCTGATGGCCGGACCGTTGCGGTTAAAATTCCGGCCGGCGTGAAAGAGGGTCAGATTATCCGCCTTTCGGGCCAGGGCGAAGCGGGGCCAGCTGGCCATCGCGGCAATCTGCTCGCCGAGGTGACAATCAGGCCATCAGGCGCTTACCGGGTCGAACAGGGTGTTCTGGTGATGGATGTTGATGTGCCGTTCAAACTGGTGGCCGAAGGCGGCAAATTGCCGGTCGCAACGCCAACCGGGAAGATCGCCCTGAAGATCGAGCCTTGGCTGAGCGCCGGGCGTAGTTTTCGGATGAAAGGGCGCGGCCTGCCGCTTGGTAGCGGCAATCACGGGGATCTGCGTGTCGACCTTGCGGTTTCGCTTGATGATTTGACGCCGGCGCAACGCGAAGCGGTCAGTGAAATCCTGGCGAAGTAGCGGTTTCTCCGGCCATCAACGGCTCGTCCGCTTGAACGGCTGAAATGTGTGTGCAATAGCCCACTGCACGTTCCGAGCGGAATGGACTTGCAAGGGGATATTCATGGCATCTGGCATTATGCATGGCAAACGTGGCCTCATTATTGGCTTGGCGAATGCCAAATCAATGGCGTGGGGCATTGCAAAGTCATGCGCCGAGCACGGCGCCGAACTCGCGCTGACCTATCAGGGTGATGCGCTGAAAAAACGTGTGGAACCGCTGGCAGACGAGCTTGGTGCGATGGTGGTCGGGCATCTGGATGTCACCGATCCGGCCAGCATGGACGCTGTCTTTGCTCATTTGGACAAGGTTTGGGGCCGGTTGGACTTTGTGGTGCATGCGGTCGCCTTTTCCGACAAGTCGGAGCTGACGGGCCGGTATGTCGATACAACGCATGAAAATTTTATGCGCACAATGGACATCTCGGTTTACTCGCTGACAGACATTACCCGCCGAGCCGAACCGCTGATGACCAATGGCGGGTCTGTGCTCACACTGACCTACTATGGCGCTGAACGGGTGATGCCGCACTACAATGTGATGGGCGTTGCCAAAGCGGCATTGGAGGCAAGCGTGCGCTATCTGGCGGCCGATCTCGGCAAGAAGGGCATTCGCGTCAACTCGCTGTCGGCGGGCCCGATCAAGACGTTGGCCGCATCGGGGATTGGCGATTTCCGCTACATCTTGAAATGGAACGAATATAATTCGCCGATGCGCAAGACCGTGAGCATCGAGGAAGTTGGCGATTCAGCGCTCTATCTGCTGTCTGACCTGTCGCGCGCGGTGACCGGCGAGACCCACCATGTGGATGCCGGCTATCATGTTGTCGGCATGAAGGCCGTCGACGCCCCGGACATTGTGAAGGAATAGGTGAAAGCGGCGGCGCCATGACCATGATGATGACGCCGGCGCACCCCTTTTTCATGCTGCGCCATGGCGAGACGGATTGGAACCGCGAGCAACGGTTTCAGGGGCGAACCGACATTCCCCTCAATGCATTGGGCCGGCAGCAAGCTGCCGACTATGCCAGCATTTTACGCGAACAAAATGATGATTGGCGACACTGGACCTTCATCTCCAGCCCCCTGAGCCGTGCCCGCGACACGATGGAAATCATGCGGGACACGCTGGGCCTGCCGCCAGGCGACTATGAGATCGAAGATGCCTGGATTGAGGTGACGTTTGGCGACTGGGAACAGCGATCCCTTGCGGAATTGCGCAGACAGGAGCCAGAGCAGATTGCCGCGCGCGAAGCCAATAAGTGGCTTTATGTGCCACCCAATGGGGAAAGCTATGATCAGGCCTGTGCGCGGGTGCGGTATGCGCTCGACATCCTGCCCAGCCCAAGTGTGATCGTGACCCATGGCGGCATGATCCGTGGGACGCGCAGATTGTTGGAAGATCTCGACACGGCGATCGCGGCCGATACGAAAATCCCGCAGGATGATGTCTATGCCTGGCGGGACGGTACTGGCGGCTGGATCCGCGACGACAGCGAGGGCGGGTTCTAGTCGATTTGCTCCATGTCGGTAACCGTTCTGGCGGTATCGTCATCATGGGCCAACGCGACGACCATCCCGGGCGTAATCAACGACACATCGAATTCGGGCGGCAGTGTGTAGGTTTCGCCATTGTCCATCGTAACCGTCATGGCGTTGGCGTTGACAAAAGTGATGGTGCCTTGTGCTTCGCCGGCAAAAGCCACGCCAAGACCGGCGAATACCGTGAACGCTACGACTGTGAACTGCTTCGTCAACATGTCATCTTTCCTCGATAAATGTTAGTGGCGGCTTTCGACAGAGGAATCATGTTCTATCAAAGTGTTTGCATCCCAGCTACTGGCTGGCTCGTGAGCCGTGCAACTATTGCCAAATAGGATGATAACATTGAAATACATCGCTGCATTTATTGTTGCCATTGCTATGGCAGCTTTTAGTCCGACCGACTCACTGGCCGAAAAACGGACGGTAAAAGCGAACACAACGTCTGGTCTCGCCTTTAACTTCATCTTTGAGCGTCGCAGTTGCAAACCGTTGCCGCCCGGCCGGGTCACCGTGACCCGTGAGCCCGAGCATGGGACCATTGAGGTTCGGCAGGAAAGGCACAAACTCACCGAAAGATGCGAGGGCGCGACCGCACTTGGCAATGCGATCTATTATACCCCGAACCGAAATTATCGCGGCCCAGACAGCGTTCGTATCCGTGTCAGCTACCCTAGTGACGAGAACGGACGACTTCGGCGCAGTTCAAATACGACATTCAGGATCACTGTTGAATGAGGGATCACGCCGTCGAGACGGATCGATAGCGCACGCTGTCACCTTACGGCTTTCCAATCCGGCCGTCCTGAACTAGACGAAGTCTAAATTCACAGGCTTCGACATGTCGCATAACACATTTGGACATTTGTTCCGCGTCACCACTTGGGGTGAAAGCCACGGCCCGGCATTGGGCTGTGTGATCGATGGCTGTCCGCCGGGCATCGTCTTTACCCAAGCCGAAATTCAGCGGGATTTGGACCGGCGCAAACCCGGCCAATCGAAATTCACCACGCAGCGGCGCGAGGCCGATGAAGTGGAAATCCTGTCCGGCGTTTTGCCGAGCGAAGACAGCAACGAACTGGTGACGACCGGCACGCCGATCTCGATGATGATCCGCAACATGGATCAACGGTCAAAGGACTATGGCGACATCGCCAACCGGTACCGTCCCGGGCACGCAGATTTCACCTATGACGTCAAATATGGTGTGCGCGATTATCGCGGTGGCGGGCGCTCATCAGCCCGCGAGACCGCGGCGCGTGTCGCCGCAGGCGCCCTTGCCCGCAAGATCATACCGGGCATGCAGGTGCGCGCTGCGCTGGTGGGAATGGGTACGCAGGCAATCGACCGGGCCAATTGGGATTGGCAACAGGTGGATGAAAATCCATTCTTTTCGCCTGATCCAGCGTCGGTTGAGCGTTTTGCGGCCTATCTGGATGGGATTCGCAAAGATGGCTCGTCTGTCGGCGCGCTGATTGAAGTGGTCGCCGACGGGGTGCCGGCCGGGCTCGGCGCGCCCATCTATGCCAAGATTGACCAGGATATCGCTGCGAACCTGATGAGCATCAATGCGGTTAAGGGCGTTGAGATTGGTAATGGCTTTGAAGCGGCGCGCATTACAGGCCCTGAAAATGCCGACGAGATGCGCATGGGCGAGGATGGCAAACCAGTCTTCCTGTCTAACAAGGCCGGCGGTGTGCTTGGCGGGATCAGCACGGGCGAACCGCTGGTCGCGCGCCTTGCCATCAAACCGACTTCCTCAATGCTCACCCCGACGCAGTCGGTGACGCGTGATGGGCACAATGTCGAGGTTGTCACCAAAGGGCGCCATGATCCATGTGTGGGCATTCGCGCGGTGCCCATTGCAGAGGCGATGGTCGCGTGCACTGTTGCCGATCATTATCTGCGCCATCGCGGGCAAACTGGAAGGGTATGACAATGATGAGTTGGGAATTCCTGCTGACATCCTTGCTGGTGGTGGTGATACCGGGCACCGGTGCAACCTACACGATGGCGATCGGGTTGGGCCGTGGTTTTTGGCCATCGGTTGTGGCCGCGCTCGGCTGCACGCTCAGCATCGTGCCACACATTATTGCCAGCATTATCGGCATTGCGGCGATACTGCACACCAGCGCCCTCGCCTTTCAGATCGTCAAATATCTCGGCGTCGCCTATTTGCTCTACATGGCCTATTCGATATTGCGTGAGGGTGGCGCGCTCGACGTTGCGCCCGATCGGAAAAAATCCTCCAACGCGAAGCTGATCCGCGACGGCATCACCATCAATGTCTTGAACCCGAAATTGTCAGTATTCTTCCTGTCCTTCCTGCCGCAATTCGTGCCGGCAGGCGCGGCCTATCCAACTCTCAGCCTCTCGTTGCTTGGGCTGAC